>CAUDYH010000041.1 GCA_958453575.1 uncultured Collinsella sp. | reverse complement strand
CGCCCGCTTTGGCGACCCCGAGACGCAGGTCGTGCTCCCGCGCCTTAAGAACGACCTGGTCGAGGTCATGCTGGCCTGCGCCAACTGCGAGCTCGATCAGATTGAGCTCGACTGGCGTGACGAGTGGGCCGTGGCCGTTGTCCTGACGAGTGCGGGCTATCCCGGCAGCTACGAGAAGGGCAAGGTCATCACCGGTATTGCCGATGCCGAGGCCATGGAGAACGTGACCGTGTACCACGCGGGCACTGCCGTGGTGGACGGCCAGCTCGTGACCAATGGTGGCCGCGTGCTTGCCGTGACCGCTCTGGGCGACACGTTCGAGAACGCTCGCAACCTTGCCTACGAGGCCTGCGAGAAGATTGATTTTGAGGGTAAGACCCTGCGCCACGACATCGGCCTGCGTGCGCTGCGCGGCCGCGACGCCTGGGATGCCTAAAATCCGAGAGGAATGAGACGGATGGACGAGAAGAACGAAGAGCTCGTGGACGCACAGATCGTCGAGGAGGACAGCCGCATGTATGGGCACGCCGAGGGCGAACCTGGTGGCGAGGTCGCTGACGAGCCGGCGCTGGTGCTGGGCGACGACGACCCGCACGATGCCGAGCTGCACGAGAAGATTCTTTCGGAGGAGTGCGCCTGGAAGGGCAAGATCCTCGACGTCCACCGTCTTGAGGTTGAGCTGCCCAACGGTCGCCGCAGTGCCCGCGATATCGTTCGCCATCCGGGTGCGGCGGCCGTTGTGGCGCTGACCGAGAGCGGCAAGATCGTACTGGTGCGTCAGTACCGCACCGCCATCGACCGCGTGACGGTCGAGATTCCCGCCGGCAAGCTCGACCCGGGCGAGGACCCACTCGATTGCGCTAAGCGCGAGCTACACGAGGAGACGGGCTTTAGGGCCGGTCGCATTCGCTTTTTGACGTCGATTGTCACGTCCTGCGGTTTTTGCGACGAGATCATTCACATCTACTTGGCTACCAAGCTGGAGTTTGATGCGCCCAGCCCCGACGATGACGAGTTTGTCAACGTTGACCTGGTGCCGCTGCACGAGCTGATCGACGCCGTGCTCGACGGCAAGATCGAAGACGCCAAGACCGTCGTGGGCGCCTTGGCCTGCGATAGCATCGCGCATCGCCTTGGGGGCGCGGAGCTCTAGGTTACGCGGTTTTACCAAACCGCGTAACGAGTCGACGCTGCAAACGCCCCTAAGCGGCAATCTGCCTTTCAATCGTCGCTCGCGTACCGAAGTACGCGTCGCTCCTCTTTCAAGGCACCTTGCTCGCTTAGGGACGTTTTCGCTGACGCTGCCAGAACATCGGCGTTATGCTTGTTGGGACGCTTTGTTTTCAGCCTGACCGGTTCAACCGGATTTCTCACGCTATTTATTTCTCTTCGAGGATTGCATGTTTAAAAGGTTTCTTTCGTACTACAAGCCCCAGATGGGGCTTTTTGTTGCTGATACTGTTTGTGCTCTGGTGCTTGCCGCCATTGACCTGGCGTTCCCCATTATCCTGCGCAATTTGACCGGTGGGCTCTTTACTCAGGGTCAGGCTGTCATTATGCAGGCGCTCGGCATGATTGCGGTGGGCTTGGTGCTGATGTATGCCGCCCGCTGCGCCTGCCGCTATTTTGTGAGCTATTGGGGTCACGTGATGGGCGCGCGTATGGAGTCCAAGATGCGCGAGGACCTGTTTGACCAGTATGAGCGCTTTAGCTTTGCGTACTTTGACCGCAACAGCTCGGGCGACATGATGAGCCGCGTGGTCAACGACCTGTTCGATATCTGCGAGGCGGCGCACCACGTGCCCGAGTGGATCATCATCTGCGGCATCGAGATTATCGGCTCGTTTGTGATCCTCTTTACCATCGCCCCGGTGCTGGCGCTCGCCATGGCCGTGGTGACGGCGGCGTTTGCGGTCATCATGTTTTGGCAGAACATGCGCATGCGCGAGGTCTTTAGCGACAACCGCAAAAAGATCAGCGGCATCAATGCGCAGCTGCAGGATTCGCTGGCGGGCATGCGCGTGGTCAAGAGTTTTGCCAATGAGGAGACCGAACGCTTCAAGTTCCGCGCCTCCAACAATCGCTATCTTTCGTCCAAGGAGAACATGTATCACGCCATGGGCGTCTATACCGCGACGTATGGCCTGCTCTCGGGTGTGCTCTATGTGATCGTGGTGCTGCTGGGCGGCTGGCTGGTCGCCCAGGGACAGCTGCAGGCGGTCGATATGGCGACCTTTGCACTCTATATTTCGCTGTTCTGCACGCCGCTCGAGACACTCGTCAATTCGGCCGAAACGTATCAGAAGGCCATCGCCGGCTTTAAGCGCATGGACGAGGTGCTCTCGACCGCGCCGGATATCCAGGACAAGCCGGGCGCTACGGATCTGCAGGTGACTGCCGGCGCCGTGGAGTATCACGACGTGTGCTTTAACTACGAGGACGTTGAGCTGGGCGAGGGCGATGCCGAAGAGCGTCCCGTTATCGACCATATGAATCTGTCCATCAAGCCTGGGCAGACCATCGCTTTGGTTGGCCCTTCGGGCGGCGGCAAGTCCACGACCTGTTCGCTGCTGCCGCGCTTTTATGACGTGGCTGCCGGATCCATTAGCATCGACGGCCAGGACGTGCGCGATGTGACGCAGCAGAGCCTGCGTCGCGCCATCGGCCTGGTGCAGCAGGATGTCTATCTGTTTGACGGCACGATTGGCGAGAACATCGCCTACGGCAAGCCGGGCGCTACGGCAGGAGAGATCGCCGAGGCCGCCCGTCGCGCCAACATCGATGCCTTTATCGAGTCGCTTCCACAGGGTTATGACACGGTCGTGGGCGAGCGTGGCAGCCGTCTTTCGGGCGGACAGAAGCAACGCGTTGCCATTGCGCGCGTGTTTCTCAAGAACCCCAAGATCCTGATTTTGGACGAGGCGACGAGTGCTTTGGATAACGAGAGCGAGGAGGCGGTCCAGGAGTCGCTCGAAGAGCTGGCACGCGGCCGTACCACAATCATCATCGCCCACCGTCTCTCGACCATTAAACACGCCGATGAGATTGCGACCGTTGAGCATGGTCGCGTTGTGGAACGTGGCACGCATGAACAGCTTCTCGCCCGTGGCGGCACCTATGCCCGTTACTATCGAATGCAGTTCGAAGGTGCGCGTGCGCACGAGCTCGACTGATTGATATGACAGGAAGTTTATGGCTGACAAGAACCCTTTGACTCCGGAAGAAGTGACGGAGTTATTCTCCGAAATCGATGCATCCGGTGTCTTGGATCCCACGCTTGCCAAAAAGCGAACCGAGCGCATGCGTGAGAAGGAGGCTGCGGCCAAGCGCGGTGACAAAGCGGCGCTAGCGCAGCTGCGCAGCGAGGACCGCGCGAGCCAGGCAAAACATATCGACCCGCTGTCCGAGGATGATCCTTCGGGTTCGCAGGTGAGTCATACCATTACGAAGACCGCGATGGCCGTGGTCATTGGCATCTTGGTGCTGATTGTGGGCATGCAGATTGGCTACGGCGTGATGCGTCGCCTGAACACCGCCAACCTGTCCGAGAGCGTTTCGGTCGATACCGTTTCGACGGCGCTGAAGGGCGGCCTTGAGTGGGGCAACGGCTTTACGCAGTTCCCGCTCGACTTTACCGTCGATGAAGCCGATGAGCGTACGGGCACGGTCGAGGTGACGGTGTTGGATACATCGTCTGCCAACGAGCTCGAGCTGCTGTCCAACGGGCAGATTCAGGCCGCGGCGCTTGCGACCAACGCGTTGCTCAACGATAAGATCGACCGCGTGGTGTATAACGTTCACGCCTATATCGACGAGGATAGCAACATTCAGCACGATTCCTTCTTTGGCATGTTTCCCGCCCAGGGCCACCAGAGCGCCATCCTGACGTTCGTGTGGACCAAGAGCTCATCCAACGCTACGAGTATCGACTGGAAGATGCGCATCGTGAGTATGGATGACACCATCGCCGAGCGCATTCAGAAGCAGGTGAACTCGGTGTCGTCGTTGATTGAGGACCCGGTGGTGAGCCAGACCAAGATTGACGAGGAAAAGGCCGAACGTGACCTGGAGCATCGTCTGCATGGCCGCGAGATTTTCCGCGGCGGCAAGCCCGATCGCACACCGTCCGAACTGCTGGAGCAGGACAAGATAAAATAAGACGCCATCATCCCGCGTGAGCCACAAGCCCCGCGGGATGATTTTTCCGGGACGGGGATTAAAAAATCATTATGCATAGAAAGTCATAATTATCATTTCGTAAACATTTCGATGAAATTAACGCCATGAGGCATGCTTGCGGTTACAATACCGCGAGGCCTAACTACACACCTTTAAGCCGGTCCTGTGAGACCGGGAAGGAGAATTATGGCGAACAACCATACCGCGGGCGCTGCCGCCCGCACCTTCGCGCCCAGCGAGCTTTGCCAGCGTATGCTGGCCAAAACCAGCAAGGGCGCCTGCGGTCCCTGTATCCTGTATCTTGAGGATGGGACCATTTTTTATGGACGTGCATGCGGCGCCGAGGGCACCGCGACCGGCGAAGTCTGCTTCAACACCTCGCTTGAGGGCTACTTTGAGGTCATGACCGACCCGAGTTATGCCGGCCAAATTGTAACCATGACCTATCCGCAGATCGGCAACTACGGTATCGACGAGACCGACGTCCAGTCGGCCTTCCCCGGCGACGCCGTGCGCCCTGCGAGCGCTCCGGCTATGCGTGGCATGATCGTTCGCGACATGTGTGCCACGCCTTCTAACTGGCGCTCGGCCGTCAGCGTACCGGAGTACCTGCGCGCTCACGGCATCGTCGCTATCGAGGGTGTCGACACCCGCGCTCTGGTGCGCCATCTGCGCGACAATGGTTCCAAGATGGGCATTATCTCGACCGAGATCTTCGACGTCGACGAGCTTGCCGAGCGCTTGTCCGCTGCGCCCACGCTGGTAGGCGAGAACCTGGTCAAGACCGTAAGTTGCCCCGCGCCTCACGAGTTTGTGGCCGCCGACCTGCCTGCCACGCATGACTTTGCGCTTGCGGCTGCCGCTCCTGCCCGTCACAAAGTGGTCGCCTACGACTGCGGTGTGAAGCGCGGTATTCTGGAGGGCCTGGTCCGTGCCGGCTGCGATCTCACCGTCGTGCCGTGGGATACGCCCGCCCAGCAGGTGCTCAACATGAATCCCGATGGCGTCTTTTTGTCCAACGGCCCCGGCGACCCCGATGCCGTGGTGGAGACCTACGAGCAGGTGCAGCAGCTGATCGGCAAGGTGCCGGTCTTTGGTATTTGCCTGGGTCACCAGATGATCAGCTTGGCCTGCGGCGCCCAAATGGAAAAGCTTAAATTCGGTCACCGTGGCGGTAACCAGCCGGTTATGAATCTGGTGAGCCGTCGCGTGGAGATCACCGCGCAAAACCACGGCTTTGGCCTGCTGTTCCCCAGTCTGGGCAAACTGATTCCGGAGCTTTCCGGCGGCGAAACCGAGCATGCGGCCGATGGCGACCTGCGCGCCTGGGTGCGTCGCGGCGTCGCGCCGGTCGTGATGAACGAGCGCTTTGGTCGCATTCGCCTGACACATGTGAACCTCAACGACGGCACCGCCGAGGGCATCCAGCTGCTCGACGCCCCGTGTTTCTCGGTCCAGTACCACCCCGAGGCTTCGCCTGGCCCCACCGATGCCCACTATCTCTTTACCGCCTTTACGCGACTCATGGACGGCGAGGAGAACTACCTGGACATCGACACCGCGAAGGACCGCCTCGCCGGCTGGAATTTCGCCGAGTCCGAGAACGCTGCGACCGAGGAGAACTAACATGCCGAAACGTACCGACATCAAGCGCATCCTCGTTATTGGTTCGGGCCCCATCGTTATTGGCCAGGCCTGCGAGTTCGACTACTCCGGCGCCCAGGCCTGCAAGGTGCTCAAGGAGGATGGCTTTGAGGTCATCCTGGTCAACTCCAACCCGGCGACCATCATGACCGACCCGGGCTTGGCCGACCGCACCTATGTCGAGCCCATCACCGCCGAGTTTATCGAGCGCGTAATCAAGAAAGAGCATCCGGACGCGCTGCTGCCCACGCTGGGTGGCCAGACCGGTCTGAATGCCGCCGTCGAGCTGGCGAAAGACGGCACGCTGGACAAGTACGGCGTCGAGATGATCGGCTGCGACCTGGCCGCTATCGAGCGCGGCGAGGACCGCAAGCTCTTTAACGAGGCCATGGCCGAGATCGGCCTGGAGGTCGCGCGCTCGGGCTATGCCTACAGCGTGGCCGACGCCGAGGCTATCGCCGAGCGCGTGGGCTATCCCTGCGTGCTGCGTCCGAGCTTTACCCTCGGCGGCGCCGGCGGCGGCATCGCGCACACCCACGAGGAGCTCGTCTCCATCGTGAGCCAGGGCCTTGAGCTCTCGCCTGCCCATGAGGTGCTGGTCGAGGAGTCCATCGAGGGTTGGAAAGAGTATGAGATGGAGGTCATGCGCGACCACGCCGGCAACGGCATCATCGTGTGCCCCATCGAGAATCTCGACCCCATGGGCGTGCACACCGGCGACTCCATCACCGTGGCGCCGGCGCAGACACTAAGTGACCTTGAGTACCAGCGCATGCGTGTCGCGTCGCTCGCCATTCTGGAGAAGATCGGCGTCGAGACCGGCGGCTCCAACGTGCAGTTTGCCGTGAACCCCCAGACCGGCCGCCTGATCGTCATCGAGATGAACCCGCGCGTGAGCCGTTCGTCCGCACTGGCCTCCAAGGCCACGGGCTTCCCCATCGCCAAGGCCGCCGCGCGCCTGGCCGTGGGCTACACGCTCGACGAGATCGTCAACGACATTACCAAGGCAACGCCTGCCTGCTTTGAGCCCACGATTGACTACTGCGTGGTCAAGGTGCCGCGCTTTGCCTTCGAGAAGTTCAAGGGTACCGACCCCACGCTCACCACGCGCATGAAGGCCGTGGGCGAGATCATGGCGATCGGCCGCACCTTTGAGGAGGCCTTCGGCAAGGCCATGCGTTCGCTGGAGGACGGGCATCAGGGCATTTGTGCCGGTGGCAAGGAAGGTGCCGACAAGCTGAGCGACGATGAGCTCGCTCAGGCCGTGGCAACCCCGACCGAGCATCGCATCTTCTTTGTGGTCGAGGCCCTGCGCCGCAGCTGGGACGTTGCGCGTATCCATGCCATTTGCGGCATCGACCCGTGGTATCTCAACCGCATCAACGACATGGTGCAGGTCCAGGAGAGCATCCGCGGCCTGCGTGTGGAGGATATCGACGCCGACGCGATGCGCCTGCTCAAGCAGTACGGCACGAGCGACGCCGAGATTGCCGCGCTGACCGGCTCGGACGAGCGCTTTGTGCGCGCCTATCGCAAGGGTCTGGGCGTGGTTCCCAGCATGAAGACGGTCGATACCTGCGCTGCGGAGTTTTCGAGCGCCACGGAGTACCACTACAAGACGTACGAGAACATCTACCGCACGAGCCCGGATGCCAAGAAGTGCGTGGCTCCCGACGAGACCACGCCGGCGGACAAGCCCAAGGCGATGATCCTGGGCGCCGGCCCCAACCGCATTGGCCAAGGTATCGAGTTCGATTACTGCTGCGTGCACGCGAGCTACGCGCTGGCGGCCCGCGGCTTTGAGACCATCATGGTCAACTGCAATCCCGAGACCGTTTCGACCGACTACGACACGTCCGACCGCCTTTACTTTGAGCCGCTCACCTACGAGAACGTCATGGATGTCATCGATGTTGAGCGACCCGACGGCGTCGTGGTGACGCTCGGCGGCCAGACCCCGCTTAAGCTGGCGCGCATGCTCGAGGAGAGCGGCGTGAACATCATGGGTACCAAGCCCGACGCCATCGACTTTGCCGAGGACCGCGAGCGCTTTGCCGCCCTGCTCGACAAGCTGGGCATCATGTATCCGCCGGCGGGCCAGGCAACCTCGTTTGAGGAGGCCGAGGCCGTGGCCGCGCATATTGGCTACCCGCTGCTGGTGCGTCCGAGCTACGTGCTGGGTGGCCGCGGCATGATGATCGCCTACGATGCCGAGCATCTGCGCGATTACATGGCCGAGGCTGCGCGCATTAGCCCCGACTACCCGGTGTATCTGGATCGCTTCCTGGAGGGTGCGATCGAGTCCGATGTCGACGCCCTGTGCGATGGCGAAGAGGTCTACATCGGCGGTATCCTGGAGCATATCGAGGAGGCCGGTATTCACTCCGGCGACTCTGCGACCTGCATCCCGCCGTTCAGCTTTAGCGAGAGCCTGCAGACGAAGCTTCGCGAGACCACACGCCGCATCGCGATGGCGCTGGGCGTACGCGGCCTGGTCAACGTGCAGTATGCCATCAAGGGCGAGACCGTCTACGTGATCGAGGCCAACCCGCGTGCCAGCCGTACCGTGCCGTTCATCTCCAAGGCCACCGGCGTGCCGCTGGCCAAGTGTGCGGCGCGTATCATGGCGGGCGATTCCATCGCGAGTCTGGGCCTGCCGAGCGATGAGCGTCAGCTGGACTGGTTCTGTATGAAGGAAGCCGTTATGCCCTGGGGTCGTTTCCCGGGAGCCGACGTTATCCTGGGTCCCGAGATGAAGTCGACGGGC
>CAUDYH010000040.1 GCA_958453575.1 uncultured Collinsella sp. | reverse complement strand
CGGCGGAACCGTCGTGGTTTCGGGCACACCGGAGCAGGTTGCGGACTGTCCGCAGAGTTATACGGGCAAGTTTTTGGCGCCGTTGCTCAGGCGCGACCGGGAGCGTCAGGCTCAACTTGATGCTCAATAAATAGGCGATTCAGTTTATGGGCGCCATCGACTCCTTGTGATTCGATGGCGCTTGCTGTGTCGAAGTGACGTATGCAGCCGAATTGGACATATACTTAATCCTCGCGTCCGAATGCGAGGGAAAGGATATGTCATGGCAAAGGCTGTAAAGACGCCAAAAACCAATGCGATGCGCGAGCTGGAAAGCGCCGGCATTTCCTATGTTCTACATACGTACGAAGACGATGGTGATGAGTCGGTGGGCCTGGGGGTCGCGATTTCGGAGCAGCTTGGCGAGGAGCCCGGTCAAGGATTTAAGACTTTGGTCTGCGTGACACCGTCCAACGACTATGTCGTGTGCTGTATCCCTGTTGCCGACGAGCTCGATCTTAAGTCCGCCGCGCGTGCCGCGGGGGAGAAGTCCTTGGCCATGATGCATGTGAAGGATTTGCTTGCGGCGACTGGCTACGTTCGCGGCGGCTGCAGCCCGGTCGGTATGAAAAAACGCTACCGGACGCTCATTGATGAGACATGCGTCCTTTGGGATACCATTTTTATTTCGGGAGGCAAGCGTGGTTATCAGCTCGAGCTTGCACCCGATGATTTAATTGCATTTTGCGGGGCGACGGTTGCCGCGATTACGAGAGAGGACTGAGCGATGCCGCAGGAAGAATCAAAGCGCGGAGCTCACTTTGCAAAAGGGTCGGCTCCTCAGGCGCCCGCGCCCGAGGCTGCTTCGTTCGATAACGAGATTCGAAACGCCTGGTCCGCTGCCGCTGACCCGGGCGAGACGGCCGTGTACTTGCGTGCCGCCGGTGCCGGCACGGCGCTTCCCCGTACGGTTCTTTCTTCGGCTCGTCCCGATGAGACGGCTGTCTTTTTGGCCGCCGCTCAATCGAGCGCCAACGTGACGCCGGTCGCCTCCGAGGCTCCTCGTGTGCCGCGTCCCGATGAGACGGCGGTGTTTTTGATGGCAGCCCAGGGAAAGAGCACGCCGCAGAGCGCTCCTGTCGCTCGTTCCGCCAAGCCCGCGGTTCATGATGATGACGAGCCGCTTCTTTCGGATGACGAATGGTCGCCGCTTGGTTCGACCGATCCCGTCGAGGGCGTGGCCATCGACGGTGATGACGACTGGGACCCTCTGTCGTTTTCTGCCCGAACCGTCGCCGCCAAAGAAGTTGACACGGTGTTTGGCGACCATGCCATATTCGATGATGATGCCGTATCCGGTAACAACATGCCGAACAGCGATGGCGCTGCACCTGCTGATGACGCCGTTTTGGTTGACGATCCCTTTGCGATGACCGGCTCCTTTGCCGTCGTGGACGATTTGCCGCCACAAGATAAGGTTCATGAGGACTCTCAGGACGACGTAGACGATATGGGTTCTTCGGACTACTCCACGGTTGGTCGTTCTGCTGGCCTCATGACCGTGCTGACCATCGTGTCGCGCGTCACCGGGTTTATCCGCACGTGGGCCATGGCGGCCGCCATCGGCATGTCGCTGCTCTCGTCCTCCTATCAGGTTGCCAACAACCTGCCCAACATGCTCTACGAGCTCGTGATGGGCGGCATGCTCGTTACGGCGTTTTTGCCGGTGTATATGGGCGTGAGGCGCGAGCAGGGCCGCGAGGCATCGAACGAGTATGTCGGCAACCTGCTCGGTATTCTGCTTCTGGTGCTGGGCGGCATCTCGCTGCTGGGCACCGTGTTTGCTCCCGGCTTTATTTGGACGCAGTCGTTCCTTTCGGGTAATGGCGACAGCATGGATACCGCTGCGTTCATGTTCCGCTTCTTTGCTATCCAAATTCTGTTTTATGGCTTGGGCTCGGTGTTCTCGGGTGTTCTCAACGCACACCGCGACTACTTCTGGTCGACGTTTGCCCCGGTTCTCAACAATGTCATCGTCATCGCCAGCTTTATGGGCTTTGCTCCCGTGTCTGCACAATTTGGCGAGCGGGTCGGCATTATCTTGATCGCAGCCGGTACGACCCTCGGCGTTTTTGTCCAGATGGCCTGCCAGATTCCCGCGCTCGGCAAGCATGGCGTGCATCCTCATATCCATATCGACTTTAAGGACCCCGCGCTGCGACAGACGATTGCGCTTGGTATCCCGACGCTGCTCGCCACGGTGTGCATGTTTGTCTCGACCTCCATTACCAATGCCGCCGCGCTGGTGGTGCAGCCCGAGACCGGCCCTTCCGTCATCGCATATGCGCGCCTGTGGTACACGCTGCCCTATGCGCTGATCGCCGCCTCGCTTTCGACGGCACTCTATACCGAACTCTCTCACGATACGCAGGAGAAGGATTACGACAGCGTCCGCACGGGCATTTCGCGCGGTGTCGCCCAGATGCTCTTCTTCCTGATTCCGTTTGCGATGTACCTGATCGTCTTCGCCCGTCCGCTCAACATGATCTACTGCGCCGGCAAGTTCGATGAATCCGGTGTGGCGCTGGTGTCGGAGTTCCTTATCTATCTGGCACTTTCCCTGCCGCTCTACGGCGTGGTCGTGCTGATGCAGAAGAGCTTCTCGGCCCTGCTCGATATGAAACCTTATAGCCGCTATTGCCTGTACTCCGCTATCGGTCAGGCCGGTTCGGTGCTGCTGTTTGGCGTTGTGCTGGGCTTCGGTATGCCGGCAATCGCGCTTTCGTATGTCGTCGACTACGTGATCTTGGTCGGTTGCTCGCTGTGGTGGCTGCGTCGTCGTCTGCGTGGTCTTCAGGTTAAATCTATCCTGCATGGCGGTTTCTTTGGCCTTTTGCTCGGTGGCCTGGGTGCTGCCGCAGGCGCCGGCGTCATGTGGGCGCTTGAGCACTTTGTCGGGGCACTTGGCGGCTCGATTCTGATTACTCTTGGCTACGTTTGCGTTGCGGGTGTCGTCTCGCTTGCTGTTACCTTTGGCCTTGCCGTCGTCCTTAAGATGCCCGAGGTCTCGGCGCTGATTCGTCGCAAGTAGGTGCGCGTGGCCGGTCACGACAACATTCCAACGCTTGCCGAGCAGGTTTCGCGCGTTCCCACGCAGCCCGGCTGCTACCTTTGGAAAGACGCCAAGGGCGATGTCATCTACGTGGGCAAGGCGAAAAACCTGCGCGCCCGTATGCGTCAGTACGTGACGCTGCAGGACGAGCGCCAGAAGATCCCGCTGATGATGCAGCTGGTGGCGAGCTTTGACTATATCGTGGTGGAGACCGAGCACGAGGCGTTGGTGCTCGAGCGCAATTTGATTGGTCAGTACCATCCGTACTTTAACGTCGACCTCAAGGATGACAAGAGCTACCCCTTTATCGCCATTACAAAGGGCGACCTGTATCCCGCTATCAAATACACGCGTGAGCGTCATAAGCCGGGAACGCGCTATTTTGGACCTTATACCGATAGCCGCGCGGCACGTGAGACGATAGATACGCTGCGCAAGGTTATCCCCATCTGCTCCGCATCCTGTGCGGAGTGGCGTCGTTGTCGCCGTATCGTCGAGTCCCACAAGGGCGAGGAAGACATCGTCAATATGATTTGCGCGCAAAACGGGCGCCCCTGCTTTGACTACCATGTCGGGCGCGGCCCGGGTGCGTGTGTCGGCGCGATTTCCCCGGCAGACTATGCCAAGAACGTCAAGCGTGTCGAGCGCTTTTTGTCGGGCCATCGCAAGGATGTCGTCGATGAGCTGACCTCCGAGATGACGGATGCCGCTGAGGCGCTCGACTTTGAGCGCGCGGCACGCGTCAAACGTCGTTTGGAGGTCATCAGGGGTCTGGACGATCGTCAGCAAGTCGTTTTTCCCTCCAGTGTCGATATAGATGTCATCGGTTTCTATCGCGAGGAGACCATCTCCGCCGCTTGCGTCTTCGTCGTTCGCGAGGGCCGAACAGTTCGCACCTGCGAGTTCATTCTCGACAAGGGTCTTGATGTTGACGAGGAAGAGCTCCAGTCGGGCTTTCTTAAGCGCTATTACGACGAGACGGCTGATATTCCAGCTGAGGTCAACCTTTCCGTCGAGCTTGAGGATGCGGAGGCGCTGGGGGAGTGGCTTGCGGGCAAGCGTGAGCGTTCCTGCCATCTCCATAGGCCGCAGCGTGGCGAAAAGCACCGTCTGCTCGATATGGCATCCAAAAATGCGCGCCATGCTCTCATGCGCTACATGATGCGAACGGGGTACGCTGACGACCGCACCAATCAAGCGCTCCTGGAGCTCGAAAGTGCGTTGGCGCTGCCATCGCCGCCGTTGCGTATCGAGTGCTTCGATATCTCTACACTGCATGGCACCTTCACGGTCGCCTCGATGGTGGTGTTTACCAACGGGCGCGCCGACAAGAGTCAGTATCGTCGTTTTAAAATTCAGGCCGAATTGGACGAGGCAAACGACTTCGTGTCGATGTCCGAGGTTTTGGGACGACGTTATGCTCCCGAGCGTATGGCCGACGAGCGCTTTGGCTCGCGCCCCGATTTGCTCGTTGTCGATGGCGGTAAGCCGCAATTGACCGCTGCGATCAAGCAACTTGAGGCTCTTGGGCTCGATATACCAGTTTGTGGCTTGGCAAAGGCCGATGAGGAGGTTTTCGTGCCTTGGGACGAGACTCCAGTCGTGCTGCCGACCGGGTCCGCGTCGCTCTATCTAATTAAACAGGTGCGCGATGAATCGCACCGTTTTGCCATCACGTTCCATCGCGAATTGCGCGATAAAGCCATGACGGTTTCGGTACTCGATGACGTTCCAGGCGTGGGACCCACCAGAAAACGTGCCCTTATGCGCCATTTTGGCTCGATGAAGCGTTTGCGCGCGGCGAGCGAGCAAGAGATCGCGGAAGTTCGAGGCATTCCTGCCGATGTCGCCAAAGCGGTTCACGAGGCGCTCGTTGCATGGAATGCCGAGCGCGCCGAGGCGGCGGCAAAGCAATCCGAAAACTAAACACGCCTCTAAACAACTGATATACATGATTGCGTGATTTTCAATCATTTATTTCACGGCGATTACCAGCCGATTTCGGGTTTAATTAACGCTAAAACGTTTGACTAGCCATGGTGAACAACCCTGCTATCCTGCGGGTTGACGAAGACTGATATCTCACCTCGTCGATACATACTGTCTGGCGAATCGTTTGTCAATGAATTCGGTGAACGGTAGTAAATACCGTTCAAGCGTATGTATGTATCGGTCGCCGAGCGCGGCACCTCAGTTGGGTTCGTCGGTAGGTAAGGTATATATCGTCCGCAAGTTGCGCGGGGGCACGTCTAGGTGCTCCCGGGTAAGATTCTCTATTGATAGGAGAAGACATGGCCATCATCAACAAGGGTATGTCCAGGCGTTCGTTCCTCGGCCTCACCGGCAGCGTCGCTGCTGTCGCAGGGCTTGGTCTCACCGGCTGCGGTGGCAGCTCCAACGACGAGGGTTCCGCTTCCGGTTCCACCGATTCCGCCAACCGTGGCGGCGGCGTGATCACCGCTGGTTCCGCTTACGCTCCGTCCAGCTTCGATCCCGCCAGCACCGGCTCCGCTGTGGGCCTGGGTGCTAACTGGCACGTCGTCGAGGGCCTCTACGGCATCGATTACCACGACTACAGCACCTTCAACGAGCTCGCCACCGACGATCCCAAGTCTGTGGACGACACCACTTTCGAGGTCACCATCCGCAAGGGCGCCAAGTTTTCCGATGGCACCGAGGTCACCGCTGACGATGTCGTTGCCTCCTACACCGCTTGCGCCGCTTCCGCTACCTATGCTCCGTTCTTCCAGCCCTTCGAGTCCATCGAGGCCAAGGACGCCAGCACCGTGACGGTCAAGACCAAGGTCCCCAACTTCTCCCTGCTCAAGGATCGTCTGGCCATCGTCCGCGTTACCCCGGCCACCCAGACCGAGGAGGATCGCGCCAAGCAGCCGATCGGCTCCGGCCCCTGGATGTACGACTCTATCTCCGATACCGAGATCACCCTGGTTCCCAACCCCGAGTACAACGGTGAGTATGCTGCCGAGGATAAGAAGATCCAGTACAGCATCCTGACCGACCCCACCGCTCGCGTTACCGCTCAGCAGGAGGGCTCCACGCTCGTTATGGAGCTCGTTACCGCTGACGCCGTCGACCAGCTCGAGAGCGCCGGCTGCAAGATCGATAACGTTCAGGGTTTCGGCACCCGCTTCATCATGTTCAACGTCGCCAAGGAGCCTTGGAACAACGTCAAGGTCCGTCAGGCTGTCATGTATGCGCTCGACACCGAGAAGATGGTCAGCAACACCTTCGCCGGCCTTGCCACCGCTGCCAGCTGCTACCTGCCCAAGAGCTTCACCAACTATCATGAGGCTTCCACGGTGTACAAGACCGACGCCAAGAAGGCTAAGAAGCTCATCGAGGAGTCTGGCATCACCCCGGGTGCCATCACCCTGCGCACCACCGACAACGAGCAGATTAAGGGCATGGCCGCCCAGGTCAAGAACGACCTCGACGCCCTCGGCTTCGATGTGACCATCCAGACCGATACCTCGCCGGCCACCTACGCTGCCATCGACGGCGGCGAGGCCTACGATATCCTCCTTGCCCCTGGCGATCCTTCCTGCTTCGGTGCCGACCCCGACCTGCTGCTCAACTGGTGGTACGGCGACAACGTCTGGATGCAGACCCGTTGCCCGTGGAAGGAGTCCGCTGAGTGGCAGAAGCTCCACGGTCTCATGGACGAGGCTCTTGCCGCCGAGGGCGACGAGCAGCAGAAGAAGTGGAACGAGTGCTTCGACATCATTGCCGACAATGCCGTTCTGTACCCCGTTGTCCACGTCAAGACCGTCTCCGCTTCCTGGGACGATCCGTCCACTGCGCCCAACGGAGAGGCCCTCGATGGCTTCAAGGGCATCGGTACGACGAGCATGTCCTTCAGGGGCGTTGCGACCGTCAAGGCGTAAGACTCGCTTGAGTCTGTATGCAGGATGTCGGTCGTTGGGACCGTATCCTCATAGTTGAAACAAAGACCCGGGCGGCAACGATGTCGCTCGGGTCTTGTAATGAGTATCCGTACTCATATACCAGTTGGTCCTACCGACAAAAGAAAGGGGAGAGAACGTGAACAACTTGCTACGTTTGATTGGAAGGCGTCTTGTGGCGCTGCCGATCATGGCATTGGGCGTCACCGTCCTGGTGTTCTTCCTTATGTCGTTCTCCAAGACCGACCCCGCCTACACGGCGTTGGGTGACGGTGCCTCGCCCGAGGCGGTTGCTGAGTACCATGAGAAGTATGGTCTGGACGACCCCTGGCCCGTGCGCTACGTGCGCTATATGGGCGATTTGATCCATGGCGACATGGGCACCTATGGTGCTGCTCGCAACTCCGTTGCCAAGCGCATCTCCACGGCCCTGCCCGTCACGATGCAGCTGACCTTCATCGGCCTTGCCATCGGTGCGGTCGTTTCGTTTTTACTCGGCGTCATCGCGGCACTGTATCGCGACAAATGGCCGGACCAAGTGATCCGCGTCTTTTCCATCGCCGGCTTGGCAACCCCGTCGTTCTGGCTTGCCGTTCTGTTGATCCTGCTGTTCTCTTCCTACCTTAAGGTGCTTCCGGCATCGGGTGCTCTGCCTCACTTCACCACGAATCCGGCTGGCTATCTGGGACGTATGATCATGCCCGCTATCGCCTTGGCATTTCCGCTGACGGGCCAGATGACTCGTATCGTGCGTACCGCCATGGTCGAGGAGCTCGATAAGGATTATGTCCGTATGGCTCGCGGCGCCGGCGTTCCCGAGAAGGTCGTCGTCGGCATCAACGTTCTTCGCAATGCGCTGATCACCCCGGTCACCACCCTCGGTCTTAAGATCGGTTACCTCATGGGCGGCGCCGTCGTCATCGAGGTTATCTTCAACCTCCCCGGCATGGGCACCGCGATTCTGCAGGGCGTTCAGGGCAACGAGGCGAACCTGGTTCAGGGCGTCGTTATCGTCGTTGCTCTTGCCTTCATCATCATCAACATCGTGGTTGACATGCTCTACCTGCTCATCAACCCGCGCATCAGGACGGTGTAGATTATGGTAAAGATTCGAGAGAAGCAAACCGAGCAGCTCGAGAAGGCTGCCTCCAAGGGGCTCAAGCTCGGTGGCTGGAAGAAGATGACGCTGTCTTCTAAGATTGCCGCCGTCGTGTTGGTGCTGGTCGCCCTGACTGCGATTCTGGCGCCCCTTCTTGCCCCCTATAGCCCGGTCGAGATTTTTACGGCTCGCCAGGCTCCCGGCAACGGATTTATCTTCGGTACCGACGATAAGGGTCGCGACATTCTGTCGCGCATGCTCTACGGTGGTCGTTACTCGCTGATTATCGGCTTTGGCGCCACTGCCATGGCTCTGGTCTGCGGCTCGGTCGTGGGCGCCCTTGCGGCGGTTTCGCGCAAGGCCGTTTCCGAGACGATCATGCGTATCCTGGACATCATCATGTCCATCCCGGGCATCGCCCTCGCGGCCGTCTTCGTCTCCATCCTGGGCAACTCCGTGCCGTCGATCATCTTCGCCA
>CAUDYH010000039.1 GCA_958453575.1 uncultured Collinsella sp. | reverse complement strand
CTGGGTGCCGACGCGCTGGGCCACTACTATCTCATGGATGAGTAAATCAAGCTAAGGAAGGGGCAAGGCAAGCAGATGGCTTTGCCCCTTTTTGCTATGGTGCGAAGGCGTCAGGTTTCTTTGCACCAATCGTTGTTTGATGAAGGGCGGATTCTCGTATGGCGCTTCCTATGGTTTACGGCGGTCCTGGCCGGTATGTTCAGGGGCCGGGCGAACTTTCGCGTCAGGGCAGGTATTTGTCATGGTTGGGCTGCGCTGCCTATGTCTTGTTTGACCAGGGCACCGAGGATCGGCTGTGCAGGCAGATCGTCGATGGATTTCTGGATGAAGATCTAAGCGAGCCGTTCTTTAAAATTTACAACGGTCCGTGTACGGAAGAGGCTGTTGCCGAAATGGCTAAGGAAGCCCAGGCTGAGTATTGCGACATGGTGGTGGGTATTGGCGGTGGCAAGATGCTCGATATCGCCAAGGCAGTAGCGTTTTATGCTGAGCTGCCGTTGTGCGTATGTCCCACGGCGGCCTCGATGGATGGTCCGTGCAGCGCGATTTCGGTGCTGTATCACGAGGATGGGTCGTTCGATCGCTATCTGATGCTCGAGAAGAATCCAGACCTGGTCGTGGTCGATACCAACGTGGTCGCGGCGGCCCCACTGCGTATGACGGTCGCTGGTATGGGCGATGCGCTGGCAACGTACTTCGAGGCGCGTTCGTGCGCCGCGGCGAGAGGTGCGAACGAGCACGGTGGCGCGCCGGGACACTTGGCCCTGGTCGCGGCACGTGCCTGCTACGACACGCTTATGGAATGCGGCGTCGCTGCCAAGCGCGATCTCAAAAAGGGACGTATATCGCCGGCGGTTGAGCGCCTGATCGAGTGCAATATTCTGCTCTCGGGCGTCGGTTTTGAGAGCGGTGGCTTGGCGTTGGCGCATGCCATCGCCAACGGCCTGACGATTTTGCCCGAGTGCAAGGCCATGCACGGCGAGGCCGTAGCGTTTGGTCTGGTGGTCCAGCTTCGTCTGGAGCGTGCGCCCGAGCTTGAACAGGTGCTCGAGTTTTGTCAGCGCGTTGGTCTGCCGACGACGCTCGAGGAGCTGGGCCTTGGCGAGACTTCCGATGCCGACCTGATGAGCGTTGCGGATGCGGCCTTTAGAAACGAACGCAATATGGCCAACGAGCAGGCCAAGGTGACCAAACAAAAGCTCGTCGAGCTCATGCGCGAGGCATAGTTTGGCGCTTGATCGACCTTGTGCAATCGAGGCGGCGATAGGCCGTGGCTATTTGCCGCAAAGATGCTCCGCGTGTAATTTGCCCGAGGCGTGGGCCGATAGCGTATCATTATCTCTTGCTTGTTTGCACTGCTCAGGGAGGGGCCGCGCATGGCGCAGGAACACGATCTGTTTGATGACATTATCGAGATCAGCAAGGGTTTCGACTTTCTAAAAAACCCGCTTGGCGGTGTGACCGATGCGCTCGATCCGTCGGCGCCGCAGTGGAATCCTGCCGACTATAAGGAGCGCCCGCGCGGAAACACGATTCCGTGCCTGACCTGTAAAAACGAAAAGAGCGGCTGCACCGCGTGCATGGATGTGTGCCCGGTTGACGCCATCGAGGTCGAGGAAGACGCTATCGAGATTCTCGACTCCTGCCGCAAGTGCGGCCTGTGCGCCGCCGCCTGCCCGACCGAGGCGATTATCTCGCCGCGCCTGGCGCCCAAAAACCTGTACGACGACATTGTCTCGGCCGCTACGAGCCACGAGACCGCCTACGTTACCTGCACGCGTGCCCTTAAGCGCATGCCGCGCGAGAACGAGGTCGTCGTAGCCTGCGTGGGCGATATTACAGCCGAGACCTGGTTTTCGGTGCTGGCCGATTATCCCAATGTGAGCGTGTACCTGCCGCTGGGCGTGTGCGATAAATGCCGCAACACCGGTGGCGAGGACATGCTGGGCGAGGCGATTGCGAAGGCCGAGGAATGGGCTGGTACGGGTATGGGCCTGGAGGTCGACCCCAAGAGCCTCAAGTGCCATAAGCGTCGCGAGTACGAGCGCAAGGAGTACATGGAAAAGATCGCCCGCACCACGGGCCTGACCGTGACCAAACTCAATCCGGCGACGGCGGCGCTGGCTTCGGTGACACAGAAGCTCAAAGCCCATCGTCATCAGATCACCCAGCTGGAGCGCACGCTCAACACTATGTGCGGTACCACGACGACCAAGCGTCGCCGTTCGCTCACACACGGGCGACAGCTGGTGCTTTCGACGCTGCAAAACCACCCCGAGCTTGCCAAGAACATGCAGGTGAGCACGCCGGAATGCGATTTTGACAAGTGCACGTCGTGCGGCGAGTGCGTCAACGTGTGCCCCACGTTCGCCTGCGATTTGGTGGGAAGCGGCCGCTTTGCGCTGGAGTCCACGTATTGTTTGGGTTGCGGCGCCTGTGTCAAGGTTTGTCCCGAACATGCGCTCAAGCTTGTTGAGCACGATGCGTCCAATCTGGTCGTCGTCGATCCCGAGGCCGAGGAAAAGGCTGCTCAAAAGGCCAAGGCCCACGAAGAGGCGATGAAGGCCAAGGCCGAGGCAAAGGCCAAGCTCGACAAGATGCTCGACCAGGTGGAGAAGCTCGCAGACTAGGTAGCGATCCAATCTTTGCTTCATTTGCGCCGCCGTGGTGTCCGGATTCGCCCGGATGCTGCGGCGGCGCTATACTTATGCAGTTTGAAGTACCTGTACCAAAAGGAGCTGTCGTGTCCCTTTCCATCGGTATCGTGGGCCTGCCCAACGTGGGCAAGTCGACGCTGTTCACCGCGCTTACCAAAAAGACCGGCCTTGCCGCCAACTACCCGTTTGCCACGATCGACCCCAACGTGGGTATCGTCGATGTACCCGATAGCCGCCTGCAAAAGCTTGCCGACATCGTCAACCCGGGCCGCATCGTGCCGGCTACGGTCGAGTTTGTCGACATCGCGGGCCTGGTGAAGGGTGCCAACGAGGGCGAGGGCCTGGGCAACCAGTTCCTGGCAAACATTCGCGAGACCGACGCCATCTGCGAGGTCGTGCGCTACTTTAAGGACCCCAACGTCATGCGCGAGGTGGGCCGCACGGGCGAGTTCGTCGATCCCGCCGGCGATGCCGACACCATCATGACCGAGCTCATCCTGGCCGATATGGGCACGCTCGAGAAGCAGCTGCCCAAGCTCGAGAAGGAGGCTAAGCGCGACAAGGAGCTCATGCCTAAGTTCGAGGTCGCCCGCCGCCTGCTCGCCTGGCTCAACGAGGGCAAGCGCGCCGCATCCATGGAGATGACTGACGAGGAGCGCGCCGCAGCCAAGGGCCTGTTCCTGCTTACCATGAAACCCATCCTGTATGTGGCCAACGTGGATGAGGACATGCTCAACGACGATCTGGCGCCTATCGATGGCGTCAAGCCGCTGCCCATTTGCGCCAAGATCGAAGCCGAGCTTTCCGAGCTCGATCCCGAGGACGCGGCCGACTATCTGGAGAGCTTGGGCCTGGAGCAGCCCGGCCTGGACGTGCTCGCGCAGGCCGCCTACAAGCTGCTCGGCCTGCAGTCGTTCTTTACGGCTGGCGAGATGGAGGTCAAGGCCTGGACGGTGCGTCAGGGCGCGACCGCCCCGCAGGCCGCCGGTGTCATCCATACCGACTTTGAGCGCGGCTTTATTAAGGCCGAGGTCATTGGCTATGACGACTACATCGAGCTTGGCGGCGAGCAGGGCGCCAAGGCCGCCGGCAAGCTGCGCATCGAGGGCAAAGAGTATGTCATGGCCGATGGCGACGTCGTGCACTTCCGCTTTAACGTGTAAGGACGACGCATATGTTTAAATACGGCAAAAAAGCCGGTTACATGGGTATTGCACTGCTCGTACTTGCGGTGATTCCGCTGGTGGTCGCGGCGTTTGTTATCCCCAACATTGGTCCCGAGGTGGCAACGAAGTTTAACGCGGCCGGCGAGGTGACGCGCTGGGGCAAGAGCTACGAGCTGCTGGCGCTTCCGGTGCTCAACCTGTTGCTGAGCGTGGCGACGTACTTTACGGCGGGGCGCCAGGCAAAGAACAATGAGGACTCCGCCGCCATGGCGCGCATCGTGTGCGAGCGCTACCTGCGAAATGGTTGCATCACGGGTGTATTCCTCAACGTGATCAACGTTTACTTTATGTACTCGGCTATTACCGGAACGGGCTTTGGCTTTGGTTTCTAGCTTGTCCTTTTAGTCAACGAGCCTGCACGCATATTCAATGGCTGCTGCGAGGCCGCCGCTCGATCGTGGTTTAAAGACCATGTCGGCGGCGGCCTCGTTTTCGTATCCGGCGCCGCGAAGGGTGAGCGCGATACCGGCTTCTAAGAGAAGGGGCAGGCCGCACTGGCTGGTTGCTATTACAACGGCCTGGTCAAGGACGCAGCCGTGCGACTGGCATTGAGCGGCGAGCTCGCCTCGCGTTGGGTCGGGGAGCAGTGCGGTCGCAACACGGCTCGATAGCAGCGTAAAGGCCGTGCGTTCGTCCGGGGAAAGACATTCGGCCTCAACGATGACAAGCTTGGGCTGCGCGCCGTCTGTGCGCTGTGGTCTCTGACGCATGCAAATCGAGCAAGCCGACATAGAAAACTCCTGTATATTCGGCAAAACGTAAACTATAGTTTACGTTTTTGTTTTGCTCCATTTCAAACTCGTCTGCATGAATGAACATGCGAAACAGATTCTTGGCGAGCGAGTTAAGCGGACGCGCAAGGCCCTTGGTATCTCCAAGGTCGATTTTTGCGTGGCGGTTGGAATCAGTCGACCTTATCTCGACCGAATCGAGGGCGGAACGGCAAACAGTACGCTCGAGATTTTATTTAAGCTTGCGCCCGCGCTTGGCATGACGGTCTCAGAACTTCTCGAGGGCATCGAATAGGCGTTTTTGCCAGATTTGGCGCTTGCTGAATGGGTCCCCCCGACGGCGACGTGCAAAAACGCGAATATTCAGCATCCTTCAATAATTTAATGGCAGCTGGAGCCGCAAATACGATTCGTGTTGTTTTCGATTATCCACATAATACAGTTTTATGTGGAAAAACAAGTCTGTGTAGCAAGCCTTTCGATGCGAAAAGCGATTTACATCCAGTGGTTTTAACGTCCCCAGAAGGGATGGATGCTGAATATTCCGCTTTTTGCACGTTCCGAGGGGTACCACGTGCCCCGCAAGGCCAAAATGGGCGGTTTTGTTTTGGCTACACCATCGGGATGCGGTCGTGGTTGACCTGGCTGTAGAACAGGCGCTGAATCTCGGCCGCGTCGCGCGATTGGCCGAGTGCCCACATGGTTTTGGCCACGAGCGTCTCGGTTGTCATGTCGTCGCCGCGCAAAATACCCGGATGGTCGGCGTAGGCACGGCCGACCTCATAAACTCCCAGGTCAAGGCCCTCTTCGGGGACCTGAGTAGTCATAACGACCGTGCGGCCCGAGTCGACCCATTTAAAAATTGCCTCCTGAAACGACTCACCGGACTCGCCAAACTCGGGGATACCGCCAATGCCAAAAGTCTCCAGGATTACGGCATCGTAGCTATCGGCAAGGGCGTCCAGTATGCCTGGGTTCACGCCGGGTGTAAGCTTAAGAACAAACACGATGCTGTCGTAGAAACGAACCGGGTTCTCATTCTGGTGGGTGCCGTGAAGCCCGTTGCGTACGATGCGGTCGTTGCGGATGTAGGCAATGGGCGGATAGTTGACGCTAATAAACGCGTTAAAACTCATGGTGCGCTGCTTGCGGGCGCGTGTGCCGGCAATGGCGACGCCGCCAAACACGATCGAGACATCGTGCGAATGCTCATCGAGCGCATAGAGCAGGCTCTGGTACAGATTGAGCTTGGCGTCGGTAAAGGGGTTGCCCATGGGCTTTTGCGAGCCGGTGAGCACGATGGGCTTGGGGCTGTCCTGAATCAGGTAGGAAAGCGCTGCCGCGGTGTAGCTCATGGTGTCGGTGCCGTGCAGGATCACGAAGCCGTCGTGGTCGGCATAACCCTCGACGATGACGTCGCGGATGCGCATCCAGTCGCTCGGGCGCATATTGGTGCTGTCGATGTTCATGGGCTGCACGACGTCGAGCTTACAAAGCCCCAGGATCTCGGGAACGCTTTGGGCGAGCTCCTCACCGGTCAGGGCGGGGGAGAGGCCGTTGCCGTCCTCGGTCGACGCGATGGTGCCGCCTGTGGCGATGAGAAGGATGCGTTTCATGCTGGTATTCCTATCGTTTTGCCGCCGTAAGGGCGGAGTCGTTCGGCAGTATTGTGGCACAGGGCAGTGAATGTTCAAACGTATTACATCATCTGTAACGTTTGGTAACGCTTCAATTGCTGGCAAATAGGGGTCCAGGTCGTGCGTTTGCCGTGCGCTGATGGCTGCGAGGGACGAGAAACCCCATATAACGTGTACACTATGGAAGTTATTTTCGTTTATTCGCGCGGGCGGGCACCGGCTCCCCGCCAACAAGAGGGGGAAACCATGGATCAAAATGCTTCCGCAAAGGTCCTCGTACTCGACTTTGGTGCGCAGTACGGTCAGCTCATTGCCCGTCGCGTCCGCGACCTCAACGTGTATTCCGAGATTGTCCCCTGCGACATCTCGGCCGACGAGATTCGCGAGATGAACGCCTCTGCGCTCATCCTTTCCGGCGGCCCGGCCTCCGTGTATGCCGAGGACGCTCCGTCTATCGATCCCGCCATCTTTGACCTGGGCCTTCCCGTCCTGGGCTTTTGCTACGGCCATCAGATCACGGCCGTGACGCTCGGCGGCAAGGTCGGCCACTCCGAGGTGGGCGAGTACGGCCGCGCCACCATCACGCGCACGGCCGGCGCCAAGCTCTTTAACTCCACGCCCATGGAGCAGACCGTGTGGATGAGCCACCGCGACGCCGTCTCCGAGGTGCCCGAGGGCTTTACCGTTACCGCCAGCACCGACGTGTGCCCGGTTGCTGCCATGGAGTGCGTCGAGCGCAAAATCTTCACCACGCAGTTCCATCCCGAGGTCAAGCATTCCGAGTATGGCCAGCAGCTGCTGAGCAACTTCCTGTTTGAAATCTGCGGCCTGGAGCCCAACTGGAGCATGGACAACCTGGTCGAGACCATGACGGCCGAGTTCCGCGAGAAGGTCGGCGACGACCGCGTGATTCTGGCCCTGTCCGGTGGCGTCGACTCCTCCGTCGTGGCTGCCCTGGGTGCCCGCGCCGTGGGCAAGCAGATGACCTGCGTGTTCATCAACCACGGCCTGCTGCGCAAGGGCGAGCCCGAGCAGGTGGAGGAGGTCTTCACCAAGCAGTTTGACGTCGACTTTATTCACGTCCACGCCGAGGACCGTTATGCCGAGCTTTTGGCCGGCGTGACCGAGCCCGAGGAGAAGCGCCGTATCATCGGTACGCAGTTCTGGAAAGAGTTCTTCGCCGTGGCGCAGCAGCTCGAGTGCGATGGCAAGCCGGTCAAGTACCTGGCTCAGGGCACCATCTACCCCGACATCATCGAGTCCGGCGCTCGCAAGACGGGCGGCAAGACGGCCACCATCAAGAGCCACCACAACCTGATTCCGTTCCCCGAGGGCGTGCACTTCGACCTTATCGAGCCGCTCGATCACTTCTTTAAGGACGAGGTCCGCGCGCTTGGCCTGGCGCTGGGCCTGCCGGGTCACATCGTGTTCCGTCAGCCCTTCCCGGGCCCGGGTCTGGCCATCCGCATCATCGGCGCGGTCGACAAGGAGAAGCTCGAGATCCTCAAGAATGCCGACGCCATCGTGCGCGAGGAGCTCGACGCCTATAACCAGCGTCTGTTTGAGCAGACCGGCGAGCGCAACTCCGAGCACAGCTGCTGGCAGTATTTTGCGGTCCTGCCCGACATCAAGTCCGTTGGCGTTATGGGCGACGAGCGCACCTATCAGCGCCCGATCATCTTGCGCGCCGTGGAGTCCAGCGACGCCATGACCGCCGACTGGGCCAAGCTGCCCTACGACGTCCTGGCCCGCATCTCCGGCCGCATCGTTGCCGAGGTCCCTGGCGCCAACCGCGTATGCTACGACATTACGTCCAAGCCGCCCGCGACCATCGAGTGGGAATAGAACAGACGTTCGATAAAATAATATAGTATTAGATAGCGGGCACGGTTTCAATCGAATCCGTGTCCGCTGCTGTATGTGTGTCCTTGCAATCCCAATATGTGCCGTAAAAGCCGTCTTCTTCAACGTCAAAGTGAATGGGCTTCATTTTTGCCTTTTAAAAACTAATTTTCACGATTTGCATTTTCATCCCGTTGTCACCGACCCTTGCGAGAAACCGGAAAAAGCTGCTGACAGAAGGGTCTCTCAAATCGTTGTAACCCAGCATATAGCCGCGACTCGTGACCTGCAGACGGCTGTTCCACGTGCCGATTTCCTTGGCGGCATCCGAAACCGCAAAATATGCCCCCACATCCTTGATTTTTGCAGTCTTAAGCCATGTTTTTGCGATCATCTTTACTGCCGTCCGATTGGCAGCATCAAAGACCAGCACGCCGCCGGGGAAAGCGTCCGCCATCCCCCGCACCAGTTCCCGGACCTGCTGGGTCAGGAAGTAATAGAACACCCCGGAGGCAAA
>CAUDYH010000038.1 GCA_958453575.1 uncultured Collinsella sp. | reverse complement strand
CGAACCAAGTTAGGCAGCCGGGCAGATCTTCTTGAAGAGCTCGATGACATCGTCGAGCGTCGCCTCGCGCGGGTTGCCCGGGAAGCAGGCATCAGCCATGGCGTCCTTGGCCAGGACCTCGATCTCGTCAGCCTTCATGGCCTCGCAGACGTGCGGGATGTTCACGTCGGCAGAAAGCTGCTTGACTGCGGCGATGGCGGCGTCGGCGGCCTCGTCGGTGCTCATGCCCGTGGTGTCAACGCCCATGGCGACGGCAACCTTGGCCAGACGCTCGGCGCAAACCGGCTTGTTGAACTCCATGGCGATCGGCAGCAGCATGGCGCAAGCGACGCCGTGCGGGGTGTCGTAGTGAGCGGACAGGGTGTGGGCCATGGCGTGGTCGATGCCCAGGCCAACGTTGGAGAAGCCCATGCCGGCGACATACTGGCCAAGAGCCATGCCCTCGCGGCCGGAGCCGGGCTGGCCGGACTTGGCCTCGGCGACGGAGTCGCGCAGGTTCTCGCTGATCAGCTTAATAGCCTCAAAGTGGAACATGTCGGAGAGCTCCCAAGCGCCCTTGGTAGTGTAGCCCTCGATGGCGTGGGTCAGAGCGTCCATGCCGGTGGAGGCGGTCAGGCCGGCGGGCATGGAAGCCATCATGTCGGGGTCGACGACAGCGACCTCGGGGGCGTCGTTGGTGTCGACGCACACGAACTTGCGGACCTTCTCGGGGTCGGTGATGACGTAGTTGATGGTCACCTCGGCAGCGGTACCGGCGGTCGTCGGCACAGCGATGGTAAACACGGCGTGGTTCTTAGTGGGAGCAACGCCCTCGAGGCTGCGGACATCGGCGAACTCGGGGTTGTTGATGATGATGCCGATGGCCTTGGCGGTATCCATGGAGGAACCGCCACCGATGGTCACGATAGCGTCAGCCTCGGCGGCCTTGAAGGCCTCGACGCCGTCCTTGACGTTCTGGATGGTGGGATTGGGCTTAATCTCGGAGTAGAGGCTCCAAGCGATGCCAGCGGCGTCGAGCTCGTCGGTCACCTTAGCGGTAACGCCAAACTTGACCAGGTCGGGGTCGGAGCAGACGAAGATCTTCTTGTAGCCGCGACGCTGGAGCTCGCCGGGGATCTCCTTGATGGCGCCGGAACCATGATAAGAGATGGTGTTGAGAACGAAACGATTAGCCATTGATAGCCTCCCATCGTGTGCGGGGCACCCATTACGCCCCACGCTATGAGTCCCATCCTAACGCTTTTGAAACAAAAAACACGTGAGAACGTCAAAATTGTTAAAGCGTTTCAACAGGAGATGAAAAATACTGCGGCAAAGGGACAACCCCTCTGCAGCATTCCTCTACTTTCGACAGCCCTCTTTCCAAGCCTCGGCCGCAACCTTCCAGCGAAAACGCAAGTCGCGCTCGCGGTCGATGAACATGATGGCAAACGCGACAAACAACAGCACGCTCGCCACGACGATGGCGTGCAGGCCCATGCGCTCAATACACCAGTTGCCCAACACGGCGCCAAACACAAAGGTAAAGATCACGCCAAAGTACAGCAGGCCGTTTTCCAAAAAGCCGCGCTTGTGGGTGATGATGTAATCGTCCACGTTTTGCAGCGCGTTGCGCAAGTTGCCGATACACATGGTCGTGGCGATGCCGTGACCGTGGATCTTGCGGAAGCTCTCGACTTGCATACCGCAGGCAAACGAAGTAAGGCAGTTGGCGAGCAGGTTGAAATCGCCGCCCGGGATAAAGCTCACGCCCAGCAAGATAACGGCTTCAAAAAACACCGTCACCTGGCGCCAGTGAATCACGCTGCCAAACCGCTCGTGAACCAGGTCGGCAAGCATAATGCCCACGGCAAACGACACCACGGGGAAGAAATAGCGTCCCGCCAGCGCCCAGTTGCCCTCCGAAATGCTCACGCCCACCAGCAAGATATTGCCCGTCTGCGCATTTGCGAAAACATGGTCGCGCCCAATGTACGAATAAACGTCCATAAAGCCACCGGCGAGCGCCAAGATGATGCCCAGCTCAATAGACTCCGATATCTGCTTGGCACGCTGCATCGTCGTGCATCCTCCTTGTTGACGACTCTCTCGTGCGTTGGCGGAAACATAGCCGCCGTTCATACTGTAACCCATTGACAACATGGCGTGCGCGCGAGACGACCCCTTCGACACGGGGATACACAGTCTGGAAACAAACGACTGGCTCAGCGACGCTCTCACTCACCAGCTCATGTACTCCACCAGTCTTTTTAGCCCCGTCCCAAAAAGACTGGTTACAATTACGTGCAGCATACAAACACCGGGAGGGATCGTGGCAAAAAAGCCTCAGCACGCTCAGAACAACCAGCGCAGTCAGCAGGGCAAACAGGGCCAGCAGCGAAAGCGCGGCGGTAAGGCACAGGCCACAACCGTCAAGGCGACACCCGTCCGCCCCTGGCGTCCGGGCCGCGACAAGTTCCTCCCCGTCAGCCGCGCCGATATGGACGCGCGCGGCTGGGACCAGTGCGACTTTGTCTACATCTGCGGCGACGCCTACGTGGACCACCCTAGCTTTGGCATGGCCATCATCAGCCGCGTCCTCGACGCGCACGGCTACAAAGTGGGCATTATCTGTCAGCCCAACTGGACCGACCCCGCCAGCATCACGGTGCTTGGCGAGCCACGCCTGGGCTTTCTCGTCAGCGCCGGCAACATGGACTCCATGGTCAACCACTATTCGGTGACCAAGCACCGCCGCCACACCGACGCCTATACCCCTGGTGGCGAGGAGGGTCACCGCCCCAACCGCGCCGTCACGGTCTACGGCAACCTCATCCGCCAAACGTTCAAGGACGCCCCCATTATCATCGGCGGCATCGAGGCGAGCCTGCGTCGTCTGGCCCACTACGACTACTGGCAGGACAAGCTCAAGCGCTCGGTACTGCTCGACTCGGGCGCCGACATCCTCATCTACGGCATGGGCGAGCACGCGATTGTCGAGATCGCCGACGCGCTCGACGCGGGACTGCCCGTCGATCAGATCACCTACATCAACGGCACCGTCTACCGCACCAGCTCGCTCGACGAGGTCTACGACTACGACCTGCTGCCCAGCTGGGACGACCTTGCCGCCGACAAGCTCAACTACGCGCGCAGCTTTAACGTGCAGCAGCAGAATATGGACCCCATCACCGGTCATCGCCTGGTAGAGCCCTATCCCAACAGCGTCTATGTGGTGCAGAACCCGCCATCGGCAACACTCACCACCGACGAGATGGACGAGGTCGCCGAGCTCCCCTACGCCCGCGATTGGCATCCCGACTACGACGCGGCGGGCGGCGTACCGGCCTTTGCCGAGATCAAGTTTTCGATCAGCTCCAACCGCGGGTGCTTTGGCGAGTGCTCGTTTTGCGCGCTCACCTTCCACCAGGGCCGCGTGCTGCAGATGCGCAGCCACGATTCGATCATGCGCGAGGCCGAGCTGCTCACGCGCGATCCCGAGTTTAAGGGCTACATCAACGACGTGGGCGGACCGACGGCTAACTTTAGCCGCCCTGCCTGCGACAAACAGCTCAAGCATGGCGTGTGCAAGAACAAGCGCTGCCTGTGGCCGAGTGTGTGCAAGAACATGGTGGTCGACGAGAGCGGCTACACACAGTTGCTGCGCGATCTGCGCCAGCTGCCGGGCGTCAAGAAGGTCTTCATCCGCAGCGGCATCCGCTTTGACTACACCATGGCCGACGCCTCGGACGAGTTTTTGCGCGAGCTGCTGGAGCACCATGTCTCGGGCCAGCTGCGCGTAGCGCCCGAGCATGTGAGCGACGCGGTGCTCTCCGTGATGGGCAAACCGAGCCGCGCCGTCTACGACGCGTTCTGCCGTAAATTTGAACGCCTGAACCGCGAATACGGACTCAAGCAGTACGTGGTGCCGTATCTGATCTCGAGCCACCCCGGCTCGACCATGAAGGAAGCTGTGGACCTTGCCGAGGCCGTGCGCGACATGGGCTACATGCCCGAGCAGGTGCAGGACTTCTACCCCACCCCGTCCACCATGTCGACCTGCATGTACTACACCGGCGTGGACCCACGCACCATGCAGCCGATCTACGTGGCACGCGACCCGCACGAGAAGGCTATGCAGCGCGCGCTCATCCAATATCGCAAGCCCGAGAACTACAAGCTCGTGCGCGAGGCACTGGAAAAGGCTGGCCGTCGCGATCTGATCGGCTACACCAAGCATTGCCTGATTCGCCCCGTGCCGCCACGCCCGGGCGAGACCTCTGCCGGCGGCGGGCATGGCACCGGCAAGAAGGGCGGCAAGGCCCACGGTGGCGCCGGCAAGGGCCCCAAGGGCAGCAAGGGGCACGGCGGCATGTCGCGTGCGCAGAACACCGCCGGCCGCAACCGTGCAGCTCAGGGGCGTCAGGGCGCCAACGGAGACGGACGCCGCAATTAGGGCAGCGGTGCTGTCGCTATGCCCATCTCGCATGCGTGGCGCAGTGAGCGCATCGCCTCCACGAGGATGATGCCGGCGATGGTGACCGTGATTACCACGTCAAACGGCGTGTTCACAAACCAGAGCAACGTCATGAGATACGACCCGGCATTAAAGGCAAAGTGCAGCAGGATCGTGTAGCGGAGCTTCCCGGTCGTCACGAGCACCCAGCCAAAAATGAGGCCGGCAGCGCCCGCATAGCAGCCCTGCACCCAGTTCATGTGCATAAAACCGAAGATCGCCGCCTGCAGCACGACCGCCGCGGCGATACCCCACGTGCTCGGGGCCGCCCAGGACACCATGGCGCCGTCCTGCGCACCCGCACGACGCAGGCGCTTCCAAAGTGGGCGGCACTGCGGATTAAACGCTCGGAGCGAAAACTCAAAAATGATACCGCGCACCAGCAGCTCCTCGCAAAACGGAGCGCCGAGCACCGTGGTCAGGACGGCCAGATAGCTCGTGTCACCCATGCCCGTCTCCTCGACAAGTTCGCTGTAGTCGGCCGCGGCCTCGGGCAACAGCGACAGCACGGCGTCGGTCACGTAGCCAACGACCACCTGCAGGGCAAGGCCAATCACGATAACGCAGACGATGCGCTTCCACGCCCCACGCGCTCCCCCGCCGAGCGGATGCGCGCTTTGCCGGCGTGCCATAAACGAACGCGGCCACAGATAACGCCACCACAGCAGCGCCATTAAAAACGATGCCATCTGCGCGGCAGCCTGAAGCAATTGAATATCGAGGTCGTCAATCGAAAAGCCCATGAACACCGATGCGACGCCCAGAGCGGAGAACAAAACCACGCTCAGGGCGATATCGGCAGCGACGACGCCAAAACAGGCAAGCGCCCAAATCATCGCATTGAGCATGCCAACCTCCTCCCGACAGCTAGTCATTTAAGAACGTCCCCAACGACTAGTCATTGGGGACGTTCTTCAACGACTAGTTGTTGGGGACAGTCTTTGCCAAAGGCCCCGTTGGGCGAGATGTCGAACGGGAAGGTGCCGCAGCGATTGAACGCGGCGATAAACATGCGGATGGCGTTGGACGGCGTGGTGCCCACGAGCTGGGTTGCCGCCGCGAAGGCCGCCTTTTCCTCGGGCAAGACCTTCGCGACAACCGGGGTCATGTGTTCTGCCATGGCGCTCCCTTTTTGAAACGACGGTGGTGCGGATAGATGCGGGCCACGCGGCTGGGCGACGGGCTGTGAAGGCAACCCGATTGGCCCGCATCCGGAGTTTGTTTCTGCGGCGTTGGTATTACTTGGTATTCCTAAGTATTACCCCGCAGATAGAATACCACACCTGACCCCATGGGGACGGAGAAAAACGGATCATTTTGTTGCTAAGTTAGTATTTAGAGCGTGATGATGTCCGAGATATTGAGGGCCCGAGCGTCAGCGGCATCGTGTGTGGCGAGTAGGAGCGTGCGACCGTCGAGCAGATCGAGCACGACCTCGGCCGTCGCATCGCGCGCGACGACATCCAGGCCGGTAAAGGGCTCGTCAAGAATCACCGCGCCGCCCGGGCACAGCAGGGCTCGAGCGATCTCGACGCGACGGCGCTGCCCGCCCGAAAGCTCGGCCACGCGAGCATGCACATCGACCCCCGGCACCAGCAAGCGCAACAGGGCCGCAGCACTCGAGGCGTCCACGCGTGCATCGGCGCACACCAGCACGTTATCCAGCGCCGAGGCGGACTCGACCAAGCGTGCATCCTGAAACACCATCGAGCACGGTGCGCACTCCCCTGCCGCAAGGGCAAGGAGCGTCGACTTACCCGCACCCGAGGCGCCCATCACACAGATACGCCCACCCGCGGGCACGTTGAGCACCAGTCCGTCGAGCGCCGGTGCCCAGGGCGCGCGATCGCCCACGGCAAGCGCAAGCTCCGCCGCAGCGCCATCGCCCGCAGCCCTCGCACGCCCGCGCAGCCCATGCCTATGCGCCCGCACGGCCGCACCCCACGCCACGGGCCCCGAAACCCGCAGCAGCCACACCAGCACGCGCTCACACGCCCACGAGGCGGCAACGACCAGCACGGTCCAAGCCAGCAGGTCGGCCGTCTCAATCAAAAGCTTCGCCTGATAAATGCGCTCACCCACGGTGCCCACCGCCATGCCGATCAGCTCGGCTGCCACACCGGCCTTCCAGCTCATGCCGATCACGGCACGCGCACACGAAAGCACAAACGGCAGGACTTCGCGCCAGGTGTGGGCGCAAAACAGTCGCCAGCCCCGCACGCCATGCAGACGAAACATCTGCTCCAGTGGCTTATCCACCTGCGACAAGCCTTCGACCAGTGAGAAATATACGCCCGGCAGCGCCATCAAAAAGACCGCCGCGATGCTCACACGTGCCGACCCCAGCCAAATGAGCAGCAGGACCACCACGCAGGCAACCGGCGTCGCCTTTACAAACGACAGCGCCGGAGCCACCAGGTACGCAAACGCCCGCGAACGTGACGAAATCCCAGCAAGCACGCCACCACACACCGCGGCAAGCGCCAGCCCGCCCAGTATCCGCGCGCCCGAGCCCGCCAGAATCGCCCACGTGCCGGCATCGCATATCAGGCGCAGCAGCGCCAAGGCAACAGCACCCGGCCCCGGCAAAATCAGCGGCTGCGCCACCAGCACCGCCACCAGCATCCACACGGCAAGCCAAAAGGCGGCGACGGCACCTGCTGCCGCCACCGCCTTCACACGCTCTGTCATTTGTCGAGCAAACGCACGCACGGGCTACTCCAAGTAGTAGAAATCGTCAGCCGGGAGCTTGCCGCCCACGGCGCTCGCATCCGCATCGGCCAGCACCTGCAGGTACCCACCGAGCGCCGCCTTCATATCCTTCCCCGTCTGGCACACGAGCATGCACCCGGGAATCGCTTTTTCGGCGATCTTGGCGTTGTCAACGATGCCGGCATCGACCACGGCCTGCGCCCAGTCTGCCGGCGCCGCATTGACAGCCTTAACGCTCGCCGCATGGCAGCTCAAGAACTCCGCCACGGCATCGGGATGTTCCTCGGCAAACGCGCGTCGCACCACGGTCACGCCCGTCAGCAGGCGCGAACCCGTGTCACCTGCCAGCTCGTCCCACACATCGGTCAGACTCACCGGTGCCGACAGCTTGCCCTCGCTCTTGGCGATGGCAGCGGTCTTGAACGGCTCCGGCAGCACGCCCACGGCGGACGGGTCGGCAAGCAGGGCCGACAGCACCTCGGTGGGCTCACTCTTAAACTCGAGCGTCACCTGGCCGGTCAGGCCCGCGCGCTCCAGCAGGTAGTTCATGACGTACTCCGGCGTCGTGCCCTTGCCCGTCATGTAGACGGTGCGACCCGCCAGGTCGCCAAACGAAGTAACGTCCGCGTTACCCGTCACCACGTTCAGCACACCCAGCGTGTTGATGTCGATGACCTGCACCGCGCCCTCGGTCTTGTTGTAGAGCACGCTCGCCACGTTGGCTGGCACCAGGGCAATGTCGATATCGCCCTGAATAACCTTGGGCACGATCTCGTCGGCGGCAGTGTTGATCGCAAAGTCGAACTCATTGTCCGTCTCGCCATCGGCAGCCTGGTCCATAAACTGCACCAGGCCAATCGAGGTCGGTCCCTTGAGCGAGGCGACGTGCACCGCGACCGGCTCTGCAGCAGCACCGGCGCCGTCCGTGGCAGCCGAGTCCGCGGCGGACCCGGCACCGGCAGCCCCGCCGCCACAGCCCGCGAGCGCAAGCGACAGCGCGCCCGCGGCAAGCGCCGAGGCAAACCCCCGGCGCGACATCTCAAAATCAAACGCGCGCATCGTTAGCACGTCCCTTCGTTAGGCATCGACCAGGCGTGATGATCGGTATGCAGCAGCTCCTCGGCCAGCGGCGAGAGCGGCGCGCCCAGGAACTCGCGGTAGCACGCCTGGACATCGGGATTCTCGTGCGAGAAGCGAATGTCCGCAGCGGCATCCAGGCCCCACAGCACCTGACCGCGCTCGGCTGCCAGCTCGCAGCCGTCGTGGATGGGCTGACCGCCGCCACCGACGCAGCCGCCCGGGCACGCCATGACCTCAACGAAGTCATAGCTCACGCGACTGTCGCGAATCGCGTCGAGCAGACGGGCGGCGTTGCCCAGCCCGTGTGCCACGGCGACGCGAACCT
>CAUDYH010000037.1 GCA_958453575.1 uncultured Collinsella sp. | reverse complement strand
GTAACGGTTCTCGATACTGTTAATCCCGAGCAGTCGGCCGGATACGACCCTCTGCGTTACGTGATGGATGTCGAGGACATCCCCACCACAGTGGCGGCAATCATGGAGGGGGTCGATCCTGACGGTCGTAGCCGTAGGTATGATCCGTTCTGGGATAATGCAAACGATCTGCTGCTTCGAGCAATTGTTGGAATCCTGTATCTCCTAGAGTGTCTTGCCGGCACCCTTGCGACGGGCGAGGACCCCAAAACTCCGCGTCGCTACCTTAAGATGAACAACGTCTTTAAACTGGCTGCGCTCATCAAGGTTACGGGAGATGGTGAGGGGCGATTCCCGTTGGACTACCTTGTAGAAGAGGTGGAGTCCAGGGAGTTTCTCGATAAGTTTGGTGCGGAGAACGCTGATCTGTATGGCGTTGAGCAGTATCGTGATTTTCGCGGGGCAGCCGATAGGACGCTTAAGAGCATTCTGATCACGCTCAACGCGACCATCTCGCGGCTTAAGACTCCCCAGCTCATGCGCGTCTTTGAGAAAGACGAGATGCGCCTCGACCGTATCGACGAGGGCAAGCGCGTAATCGATCTTAAGGTGAGCGACAACGACTCGACCAATGCATGGCTTGCGAACGTTGCCCTTAAGCAGCTGTTTAACCTGGCCCAGCGCCGTGCCGATGCCAGCCCCAGCGGCCATTTGCAGCGTCGCGTGCAGTTTGTGCTCGATGAGTTTCCCAATGTGGGACGCATCCCCGATTTTGAGCGCAGCATTGCGACCGTGCGCAGTCGTGGCATTAGCTTTTTAATGTGTGCGCAATCGCTGAGCCAGCTCGATGCCGTGTACGGCAAATCCACGGCGCTTACCATCCTCGATAACTGCGATAGCTTGGTCTATATGGGTGGCGGTAGCAACATCGCGACGCAGAACTACATAAGCGAACTGTGTGGCGAGTCGGTTTTGGGCACCAAGTACGTGGGCGCCGAGCGCACTGCCGTAGATGTACGCGGTTGCGTGATGACCCCAGGCGAGGTTGGGCTTATGCCTCGCACCGATTGCCTGGTCAAGGTGACCGGCATGCGTCCCTTCCGCGCCAAGAAGTACTTCTGCGGCGACCATCCCAACGCGGCCAAGTGGCTGAGGGATTAACCCTTGCAGCCTCGCGCATTCTGACCTGTATTTTGGCTGCACGGCCTCTGTTTGCCATGTGCCGTGCGGCCAGTTTCCCTTATCGATTCCATCTAGAGAGGAATTAACCATGTCCGTTATGTATCGTGAGCCCAGCATCATAAAGAAGTCCAAGGACGGCCGTGTTGCCGCTGTCGATATGGCAAGCGAATTGCTCAACAGTCGTGTGCTGCTGCTGGAGGGCGAGGTCAACGATGTGACCTGCAACGGCCTTATTAAGTCCATGTTGGTGCTGGAACATCAAAGTGCGACCGAGCCCATCACCCTCATCATCAACAGCCCAGGCGGCAGCGTTACGGCGGGGCTGGCGCTCATCGACACCATGCAGTCGCTCGACTGCCCCGTGATCACGGTGGGTGAGGGCGTCGTGGCCTCGATGGCCGCGGTGATCCTGGCCTGCGGCGACCACCGCCAGGTGTACCGCCACACGCAGGTGCTCATCCACCAACTGATGGGCGGCACAGGCATGGCGCAGCAGACCGATATCGAGATTGTGGCCCAGCATACAGCGGCCATGCGCGCCGAGCTGGACGAGCTGCTGGCCGAGCATGGCAACCTGAGCGCCCAGGAGTTCCACGAGCTCACCGAGCGCGATTGCTGGTGCAATGCCAAGCGCGCCCTAGAGCTGGGCCTGGTGGACGAGGTGATTGCGCCCAGCAAGAAAGCGCTCTAGTGGGGTGCATGCCTTACAAGCACGTTAAACAGGGCGAATGAGCACGTAGTTGAACAGCCAGAAAGAGGTTGAACATGAGCAGGATTTGGGATGTCGACGGTATTGAGTGGGAAGATCTGCCCACCGTGAGCGACCTGCTGTGCGCTGCGGACACAAAGATCCTGGCACGCGAGGTTGCCCTGCGATACGGCGGCAAGCCGGACGACCGTGGCCGTGTCGATAGCGAGCGCAACCTAAAGCGTGTCCGCCGCAAGGTCAAAAAGCTGCGCAAGATCGACCCCGAGCCCAGCGACAAGATCGTCCTGTTGCCCAAGCATGTCATCAATCGTCGCGATGCGGGCCACGGCTTTGGCTATTACGATGTAGAGCCGTGCGCCTTTACGCGCAGTGGCGCGCAAAAGTCAGGGGAGGACGCGTGTGCTGAGGTGTACCCGTGGGAGCTGTTCCTACTGAACGAGGAGCCTGCAAGCGTCGTTCTGGGCTATCGCGTATGGCTCGGCGGCGAATGGGACCTATGCGAACGTTATCGCTTTTTGGCTGTGGCGTGCGCCAGCGCGCTGCATCGCTTCCGCGAGCAAAAGGAGCTGCGCAAGTGTCTCAAGAAGGACGATGCAGCCTGTGACATGGGCGAGGATGAGGTGATCGAAGGTGTTCGCCAGGACGTGCTGTATCCCGAGGAGGTAATCAACGCAAAGCTCGGCGGCTATTGGGATACGAGCCTGGGGCTCAATCTGCCCTGGAAGGACGAGCATTTCGAGACCTGCGTACGGATCGACAGGGCAATCGATGACCTGTTTGCCGAGGAGACGAAGCGCAATGCCGCGGAGCTTGGGAGGAAGCTTGGGCGTGGGTATGAGGGGTGCGGGGAGTGGTTGGACGGAGATTGACTGCAAGAGTGGTTCCTGTGAATGATCGGTGGCGGCTCGGCAATAAACTGTCCGAACGAAATGATAGAACGATAGCGTAAATAGCACCCGTACTTTAAGGAGTTAACAATGGAAATCGCCTATAAGGAACTGTTTCGTGTAAACCGTCCTATCTACGGTCCTGGACCAGGAGGTTTCTTCATTAAAAGATTCAAGAAAAGCGGATACAGCGAGGCTGAATTACTCGATTTAATTTCAGGAATGGACTTCTCTCTCGCTGGAGCTGATGGGGACATTAGCCTGGAAAAGAAATGCAAAATAATCGAACGGGCGGTTGCTGAGACGCATTATACGAGCTGGGCCCTTAGCCTGATTGGCATCATTGCCTCTCTCATGGCTGGAGGATATTTGTCTGCGCTGATAGCCAGTAATCCAACTTTAGCCGAGATTTTCATGGTGCTATTCCTGGTTGCCTTGGGAATATATGCGTGGTTCCGGTATTGCTTTGAGCGAAATAGGACCGTGCTATTGTGTGCGTTGAATCACATAAAGACGCTTCAACCATAGCCCATAAGGGCGAAAGACTCATCAATTACGATTCAAGATGTTGCTTGACGGGACTATCGAACAAGGCGCTGTTGGTCGCTAGCCATATCAAGTCCTGTATAGTCTCTGACCCAATGACGGAGCGCCTCGCGCCCGACAACGGATTACTCTTGAACGCATTGCACGATTACAGGAAGGAATGACCATGTTCGATCTCAAATGCTCGATGCAGGCCCAGCTCGATAACCTATGGCTCAAGCCGGAAGATCTTGCAGGAGGTCTCGGCATTCGCGTCTCGAGCGTCCGAAAATGGCTCGACCCCGAGCTCGACTGTATGCCGGTCAAGGATGCCTTCGACTGGATAAGCGACCAGATCGAAAAGCTCGGCGACCTCACACTGCAATGCTTGAATGACGCGAACGATTCCTACGAGAAGTTCGGCCAGCATATCGTTCGCTGGTACCGAGATGAAGATCTGCCCGATACTGAACCGGGAGGCCTTTACAATCTCGCGAGCCGCCTTGCCGCCGACCAACTCGCCGCGAAGGGTATAGAGTGCTCTACTGTCTATGCATCCCGCGGCGGCGAGTGGATCGAGCAGAACCTGGACTTTTCCCCCGATATCGATCTCAAGGCTGCATTTGCCGCGCAAGCGGACGCCTTGGGAGTACCGACGTCCGAGATCGCGGCAGCATTGGGTATTACAAACCGATCAGTTAAGGACTGGAAAAACCCCAAGCGGGACACGATGCTGCCGGTAGACGAGGCATGGGACTTTCTGGATGAATACGCCGAGGCGCTTGATATCCGCACGGCCGAACTCCTCGAAAGCATGCCGAACCCGATGCCGTACCATCCTATGACTCGCCTCGGAACCCTAACGAAACAGCAGAGAATCGACAACCGTGCGGCGCAGGCGGCGGCTAGACAAATCATGGGCGACGGTAAGGTCGTAGTCGATTTCGTATATGTCTAAAGCCGTCCGGCGGCCATAGGCAATTGCACCCTGATGGATGGACCGCAGGTGAGGCATGCGAATAGCCAGGCCCTACTTCTTCGCATCGCCGCGCGGCTTGTTCTCATCAATCCCGCGCAGGTCGAACTGCTTGCTACCCCGTTTAAGCACGAGCTGCCAGCCGCACGCATCGCAGATTTTGACGAATTCATCGATGGTGAACCGCGTGTTGTTATGCAGGCGAGTAGACAGGCTACCCTTCTGCTTACCGGTTTTAACGGATGCATCCTGCAGAGTCATGCCGCAATCCTGCACCATATAACGAACAGCGTCCGATGATCCGATCCGTTCAAGCACTGAATACCTCTTTCAAATATACGATAATATATTTTGATTATAGCCAATCTAGTTTTATTCTAGAAGTGGCGTGACAATCGGATACTACCGCCGGTGCCGGATCGCGGCCCAGATGTATCCGACTAGCCCCCGAGATTGCGCTTTTTGGCCGTGGTGTGTGCCAGCGTGCTGAATCGCATCCGCGAGCAAAAGGAGCTGCGCCAGTGCCTCGAGGGGGGCGATGCAGCCTGTGATATGGACGAGGACGAGGCGATTGAAGGTGTTCGCCGCGACGCGCTGTATCCCGAGGAAGTAATCAACGCCAAGCTCGGCGGCTCTTGAGATGCGAGCCTGGGACTCAACCTGCCCTGGAAGGATGGGCATCGGCAGACTTGCGCGCGGATCGACAGGGCTATCGATGACCTGTTTGCCGAGGAAAAGTAGCGCTGTGCTGCGGAGCTTGGGAAGAAGCTTGGGCTCGGGTGTGAGAAGCGCGGGGAAGTGCCGTTGTCTCAACTATTCACCGACGAATGAGAAAAGGCGGTGAGTGCGGTCTCCTGCATGATTATCCTGGACCTATTGAGTGAGCGGTGCGCGGGCGAGGAGCAATCATGGCCGGCCGTGGAGACAAATGGTCGAGGGAAGAAACCCTTGCGGTTCTGTTCCTATACCTCGCCCTGCCGTCAAAAATGGTTGATGACAAAAGCGAGGATGTCCAGGCGTTAGCCAAGGCCATTGGCAGAACGCCGGGCGTAGTTGCTTAAAAATCTGGAATCTCGCATCTTTCGATGAGCGTCGACGCGCTCGCGGCAAGGTTGGAATGATCCATGCAAACAAAAATGGACAAGCTAGTCTGGGCCAAGTATTCCTTTGCTGGAGATGAACTCGTCGAGGAGGCGACCGAGGTTTTCCTTAATCGCTTTGATTTTGAAGAAGCGCTAAGCGATGAGTTGAAAGAGGCGATTGGCTTTGATTTGCCAGAGGGCGAAGAGCGCGAAGCAATTGTCTCGATGCGAGTGAACCAGGAGTTCTTTCGAAATACCTTGCTTACCAATTACAATTCAAGGTGTTGCTTGACGGGGCTATCGAACGAGGCGCTGTTGGTCGCCAGCCATATCAAGCCCTGGACAGCCTCTGATTCAAAAACGGAAGGACCTGCGCCCGACAACGGTTTGCTTCTAAATGCGCTACACGACAAAGCGTTCGATCGGGGGACTACTCACCATTAAAAAGGACCTGAAGGCAGTAATGTTCGGCGTGGTCGGACACGAGACGCCTGAAGACAAGTATTTGTGACACTACAACGGAGAGCCGACAACGCTTCCGAAGCGATTCGCCCCACGAGCTGAGTTTATTGAGTATCACAATTATATGGTGTTTAAAGGGTAGGGTTTAACTCGTCTGCTTTCAGTGCGTTTCTCACATAATTGCCTTAGCCCTTCCAGCTAAGTCGGTATTGAGGAATGAGGAAAATTCCAGCTAAATATTAGAGTGCGGCGAAATGTTCGCCCGCCGTCTTTTATGCGTTCTGCAATTCGGTCGCCTAGTGCCTGCCTTTGTTGCACCTGGTGCATGTGGAATTTCAGCCGTCTACGTCAGCATCCACGTCGGCTGGAATTCCATTGAAATCAAATGGTCCGCGCGTGCGGTCGTATGCAGCCATGATAACGTCAATAGCGTTTACGGCCCCAATTGCTTGGCACAGGTCGACACGCTGCTCTAGGAAATCATTAAATCTGGCGCGAAGCTGCTTGGCTGTTGCGTGAATGAAAAAGTCGGGATCTTGTTTTTCGAGTTCGGCCAAGAAGATGGTGTCCAGCCTTGCGCATATGGCTTCAATGCGGCGGGATTCCTGGCGGAAGGCGTGGCTTGCCACTTTCGAATTCTTCGTTAGTAAATAATCGAGGTAATCGCTGAGCGATTGTTTGAATTCGGGCAATAGCTTGTCGTACCGAGATTGAATTGCTCCAGGTGCGATCGCGGGGTCTGGTTCAGTACGTCCAACAATGATGTCTATGGATACGTCAAATACATCTGCAAGACGCCATGCAGCAGCAAGTGGAATTTTATCAGGCCGACTTTCATATCGTGCGTACGTAGTAAATGGAATGCTCAGGGCCTTGGCGAAGCTTTTCGCAGACTTGTATCCAGCCTCTTTTCTCAGCTCCTGTAGATTGTCTTTCATAGTCGTCGGCTTTCTCTGACTGTGTCTACGGAATAATGCGCATTGATATAAATCGATGATAATGCATCAAACATATATTTCATAATCTGATATATATGTTTGATAATAATTATTAAATTATGAGATAATACCAAATAAAGATAATTAATTTATATTGAATTTTACATTATGGAACTATTCGAGCTCCCTGTTCAATAAGAGGTCTTGAGCAAAGACAATGCGACCATCGAGGAGGGGCTTAGATTATCAATATCAACGATTGGCGTTTATTGCTGGAAGAGCAAGCGGTTTGGGCGGAAGGGCTCGACTTGAATGGGGCATAAGCGATGTTCACTATACTTTTTCTGCTTAGTTGCGTAACTGATTTATGCGCCAGTTTCTGGTGTTAATATTTAGCTTTTGCCAATTACCAGAGGTGCGACTGGAGGGTCATATGGTTAAATCCATAACTGAAAACCGCTGCTGGGACTATTCGGTTTGTAGTAATAAACGATGCTCATCCCTTGTCTATTATTGGGGGCTTTAGCTCGTGAAATACGGTTCTGTATACACAACGAATTCTCTGGCTGACTTTGTTGTTTCGCTGCTAAAGGTCGAGCGCGCTTCTGCCCGCACGCCGTCTTTTGGCGTTTGCTTGGACCCGGCATGCGGGGGCTCTTCTTTACTTAATGCCGTTGCACGCGGTGATGTTCGGCATTCGTTACTTTATGGCGTTGACGTTGACCCTGAGGCCATAGAGATTTCACGCACTTATTCCGAAATAATAGGCTCGGAAATAATTTATAAAGATTTTCTGCGTCCATCTGCAAAGACGGATCCGAAAGCGTATTGGCTGGAGCGTTTGGCTCGTGTCGACACAATTATTGCTAACCCACCTTGGAGCTCCGACCGTATTTACGATCGTGATGAGTTGCTGCTGCGTGGCTATAAAAATGTTGATGGACAGTATGATTGCTACGCCCTCTTCGTAGAGCTTTCCATGGCCATATTACATGCGAATGGGTTTGCTGCCTTTATTCTCCCCGATTCATTATTTTCGGCAACAGCTTATGGTTTACGTCGATTTATTGCTACGAAATATGAGATAAAAGTAATCGCGCGTCTTGGAGAAAAACTTTTCGAGGGGGTTCATCGTGCGACAACGGTTGTCGTTGTCCGCAAGTGTATACCAAGTGATGCCAGTTTAACAAAGTGCTTCCGGCTTACGACATCGGATAGAAAGGCCGTTTTAGGTGGAGACAAGACGCTCGAGACAGTTTTTGAAGAACAATATCGCGTTAAACGCCAGATGGATTTTCTAAGAAATGAAGACTGCCTATTTGATATAGATGTGGCAAGTGAAGATCATGCGGTTATTGAGAGAATTAGGTCTCATGGAGGCAAATGGTCTTTTGACGTTTCTTTCCATCGAGGTGTAGAAATCTCAAAGCGCGGAACCGTCTTTTACTGTCCGAAATGTGGTGGAGCAAACACCGCGGCGTTATTTTCGGGCCTTGCTCTTAAGCGTTGTAAATGCTGCGGGCGCGAGGTTGAAGTGTCGAGCTCGGAACTTGAATCCGTCATGCAGTTCAGGCCCGCCGATGGTTTTGTTCCTATATTTGTTGGTGAATCTGTTGGACGATATTCGTTGTCATGCCAACGGTATTTGAAACTTGGAGTTGAGGGCATTAATTACAAGGACCTTGATGATTATAAGCCCATGAAGATTCTTGTTAGAAAGACTGGGTTAGGAATTAAAAGCGTTGTTGACGATAGCGGCAGGATGGTAAATCAAGCTGTCTACTTCTTTACCGCAGGCGAAGGGTTGAGAGAGGACGCATTGTACTTTTACAATGCGCTGCTTAACTCGAGGGTTATTTTTTATTACTACATGAAGCTGTATGGTGAGAATGAGTGGAAATCACACCCC
>CAUDYH010000036.1 GCA_958453575.1 uncultured Collinsella sp. | reverse complement strand
AGCCCGTGTGCCACGGCGACGCGAACCTTGGTGTCATCGATATCGGCCACGGCTTCCTTCCAGCCGTCCAGGCCGCGCACGTCGGTAAAGAAGTCGGCGTCGGGGTTCTTGCCCGTCACCAGGTAATAGGCCGAGCGCACGGCGGCCTCCATCACGCCGCCCGTCGCGCCGAAGATCACACCCGCGCCTGTGCCAAAGCCCAGCGGCGTATCGAGCGGCTCCTCGGCCAGCGTCTCCACGCTCACGTGGCTCGCGCGGATCATGCGCACCATCTCGCGCACCGTCAGCGCAACGTCCACGTCGGGCGCACCGCCCTCGCCCACCATGCTCGGCAGCGCACACTCGGCCTTCTTGGCCGTGCACGGCATCACGGACACCACGAACAGGCGCTCGGGCTCCACGCCCAGCACCTTGGCGTAGTAGGTCTTGGCAATAGCGCCGAACATCTGCTGCGGCGACTTGGACGTGGACAGACTGTCGACAAACTCCGGATAGCGCGCCTTCACAAAGCGCACCCAGCCCGGGCAGCAGCTCGTGAACATGGGCCAGCCGCGGCTATCGTCCTCACCCTTAGCGGCGGCTCCCAGGCGCTCGAGCAGTTCGGAGCCCTCCTCCATAATGGTGAGGTCGGCCGAGAAATCGGTATCGAACACGTATTCAAAGCCCACGCGACGCAGCACGCACGCCAGGCGCTCGACGGTAGCCTCCTCGCGCGGAATGCCGAGTTCCTCGCCCCAAGCGCTACGCACGGCCGGCGCGATCTGCACCACCACGATCTTGTCGGGATCGGCGAGCGCGTCAAACACGGTCTCGGTATCGTCGCGCTCGCGCAGTGCGCCCGTCGGGCAATGCGTAATGCACTGGCCGCACGCGACGCAATCGGTCTTGCCGATCGGCGCGCGCCCACGGGTACCCACGGCGGTATGCGTGGCGCGGTTGGTCAGGTCCCAAATCCCCAGGCCCTGCACGCTCTCGCACACCTTGATGCAGCGCATGCATTTAATGCACTTGTCGTTTTCGCGGATGATGGGGAAATCGAAATCCCAGCCCTCGCCCGCCAAATGTCTTTGATACGGCAGATAGAAAATGCCCAGGTCGTTGGCGATGGTCTGTAGGTTGCAGTTGCCGCTGCGCACGCAGCTCGTGCACTGCGAATCGTGCTGGGACAGCAGCAGCTGCACGTTGGTGCGACGGGCCTCGCGGGCCTTGGGGCTGTTGGTGTGGACCATCATGCCGTCGAGCACGTAGTTGTTGCAGGCGGCAACCAGCTGGTCGCAGCCCTCGACCTCGACTAAGCACACGCGGCAGCCGCCGATTTCGTTTAAATCGCGCAGGTAGCACAGGGTGGGAATCTGAATGCCGGCGGACTTGGCCGCATCTAGGATCGTGGTGTGCTCGGGCACCACGACCTCGCAGTTATCGATAATGATCTTGACCATGTTGTGCGCTCCGTTTTCGCTGTTGTCGCCGACGGTGGTTTTGTTGAGCTCTACCATTCCAGGTTCCTCCCTCCGCGGAACGCGCCAAAGCCAAAGTGGTCGCAACGCAGGCAACGACTCGCCTCTTGGCGTGCCTCCTCCTCAGTAAGGCCCTGTTCGACCAGATTCCAATCGTGAATACGTTCGCCGGCCTCGCGCTCGCCCAGCTCGCAGCGGCCGCACTCGTGCTTGCCCTTAAACTGGACGGTCGGCAGCTCGACCTCGAGCTTGATCTTGTGGTCGAAGCCCAGGTAGCGGTCGATATTTGCCGAAGCCACGCGGCCGGCGTTGATGGCGCGGATAACGGTGGCGGGGCCGGTCTGGCAGTCGCCGCCGCTAAAGAGGCCGTCGAAGTTGGGCACGGCGCCATCCGAATCGGTGACCACGCAGCCCCACTTGCAGGCAATGCCTATCTCCCCAAACGGCTTGGAATCGATGTCCTGGCCAATGGCCACAAAAACGCGCTCGCAGGGAATGACGCGCTCGGGCGTGGCGGCGGCACGCGGGGCCGGACGCCCACGACGGGGCTCACCGATAATCTGCGGCTGCACGCGCAGGCCGCTCACGCGACCGTCTTCGCCCGTCTCGATGGCGAGCGGAGCCGTCAGCTCCAGCACCTCGCAGCCCTCGGCCTGGGCACCGGCGATCTCGGCGTCCTGGGCTGTCATATCGCAGATGCGCCGGCGGTAGACGATGCTCACCTTTTCGGCACCGCAGCGCACGGCGGAGCGCGCCACGTCCATGGCCACGTTACCGCCGCCGATGACGCACACGCGCTGGCCGCTCAGGTCGGGCAGCTCGTCATCGCCGATGGCGCGCAGCATCTTGACGGCCGACTCCACGCCGGGAGCTTCTTCGCCCGGAAGGCCGAGCTTCTTATCGCTGTGGGCGCCAATGGCCAGGTAGACGGCATCGAACTCGTCGCGCAGGCGGGCAAGCTCCTCGCCGTTGACGGAGTGGTCGAGCTCCACGTCGATGCCGGCGCTCAAGATCCAGTCGATCTCGGCCTGCAGGCGCTCGCGCGGCAGACGATAGCTGGGGATGCCATAGCGCAGCATGCCGCCCAGGTGGTGGCGCCGCTCAAAGATGGTCACCTTATGACCCATCACGGCCAGGTAGTAGGCACAGGAAAGGCCGGCCGGGCCGCCGCCGATCACGGCGACGCGCTTACCGGTGTCGTCCACTACATGCGGCTTGTGGTCGTTGAGGTCGCTGTGCTCAACGGCAAAACGCTTGAGGGCGAGAATGTTCATGGGGTCGTCGACCATGCCACGGCGGCAATGCATCTCGCAGGGATGCTCGCACACCAAGCCGCAGACGAGCGGCAGTGGGTTGTTCTTGCGGATGACCTTGACGGCGTCGGCATACCGGCCGGCCTCGACCAGCGAAATGTACCCGGGAATGTCGACGTGCGCCGGGCAGCCCGAAACGCACGGGACGCGGGCCTCGCGGTCAAAGCCGCAGGAGTGCTCGCGGATGTGATGCTCAAAATCGTCGCGGAAGCCGCGAATGGCCGTGAGTGCCATGGCGCCAGCTTCGTAGCCGATGGCGCAGTCGCTCGAAAGGTAGATGGTGCGGGCCGTGCGCTCAATCAGGTTGAGCGTGGACTCATCGGCGCGCCCTTCGAGCACATCGGCGAGCAGGTCGCTCAGCGCGCTCAGGCCCACACGGCAGGGTGTGCACTTGCCGCAGCTCTGGGTGGAGCACAGGTTAACGAGCGCTGCCGTAAACTCAACGGGACACGGGGCGAGCGAACTCACCGCCAGACGGCGTCCGAGCGCATCGTGCAGATCGTCCATGACGGCCTGAGCGTGGCTGCGTTCCATTACGTGCAGTCGAGCCATAAGATCCCCTCTCACATGGCAGCCCGGAGGCGAGACCGGGCGAAGTTGCTACACGCACAACACTGACCTATAAAATTGTTTGGCAGCGACACGCTTCGGCAGGCGGTATGAAACGTCGTCCTTAGCGGTGAAAACGAACATTTCCGCAGATAAATGCCATATTTGATAAAACGCGTTACCAAATGACAATGCCCCGTCCACGCAATCACGTGGACGGGGCATTGCTCTAGGTATGCGGCCAGCGACCCTGTTGCTTTTACTTAAGCTCGGGCCAGTAACCCTTGTTGGCCTCGATCATGTCGTCGAGAACTTCCTTGGCGACTTTCATCGACGGTACGGTCTTGTTGAGCGTGAAGGCCTTGAGCGCCTTCTCGTAAGAACCCTCGATCGTAGCCTCGACCACGAGCTTCTCGGAGTTCAGCTGCTGCATCATGAGGCCCTGCTGGAACAGCGGAATGTTGTCGCGGCTGATGACCTCGGGGCCGTTCTTGCCAATGTAGGCAGGCAGCTCGACCATAGCGTCGTAGGGCATGTTGGGGATAGCGCCCTTGTTCTCGCAAATGACCAGGAAGCGCTGCTTGGTATCGTTCTTCAGAGCGATAGCCAGGTCGGCAATCCAGTCGCCGTGGCTGCCCGCATAGAACGTGCTCTCGTCGATCTCGCCCGTCTTCTCGTAGTGGTCGATGCCGTCGAAGAGGTTCTTCTCACGCGTCTCCTCAACCTCGTTAGCACGGGTGCGCTCGGGGTTGGAATGCTCGACGAACTCCTTCTGCTGCAGGTAGTAGTTCAGATACGTGTTGGGCAGGTACTCCGGGAAGCACTCCATGATCTCGTACTCGCCCTTCCAGACGTAGTACCAGCTGCCCTTGGTGTGGCGGTTCTGCTCGGGGTGCTCGTCAGTGGCCTCCTCGGGCTTCTTTGCCATGAGCGAGCCCATGCCCTTGAGGTAGGAGTCGGGCAGCAGAATCTCATGCTCCTTGATGTACTCGCGCAGCTGCGGGAGCACCTCCTCGCCCTTGTGGCGGATCGAGGTGAACCAACCAAAGTGGTTGAGGCCAAAGTAATCGTACTCGACATCCTTCTTGTCGATATCGAGTGCGGCGCAAACCACGTCGATGATCGCGATCGGCATGTCGCAGATGTTGATGATGCGAGCGTTGGGACGCAGCACGCGGCAGCCCTCGGACACGATGGCAGCAGGGTTGGAGTAGTTGAGAATCCAGTAGTCCTTCTTAGCGTACTTCTCAACGTCATCGATCAGCTCGACCATGGGGAAGATGGTGCGCATGCCGTAGGCAAGGCCGCCGCAACCGCAGGTCTCCTGGCCCACGCAGCCGTGACGCAGCGGAATCTTCTCGTCCTGCTCGCGCATGGCGTAGCCGCCCACGCGCATCTGGGCAAACACGAAGCTGGCATCCGTAAAGGCAGTCTCCTTGTCGGTGGTCACCGTGAGCTTGATGTCCAGGCCGAGGTCCTCGTGCAGAATCCAGTCCACGAGCACGCCGATCTTGCGCTGGCGCTCCTCGTTGATGTCGTACAGACGAATCTCGTCAACGTCGAGCTCGTCCTTGCGCAGAGCGATGGACTTGACGATGCCGGGGGTAAAGGTGGATCCGCCACCACACAGAGTAATGATCATTGTTTACTGCTCCTTCTCAATTGCGTTTTCGACCTTGTCGCGCATCTCGGCGACCTTCATGCCAAAGATGATCTGGATATTGTTGCCGTTGCGGTTGATGCCGCTGTTGGGCACGTGGTTGATGAGGTCCTCATTGATGAGGTCCGGGTTCTTAACGTTCACGCGGAGACGCGTAAAGCAGTTCTCGAGCTCCTCGATGTTGTCCTTGCCACCAAGACCTGCGACCAGGTCGGCAATACCTGCATCGACGCCCTCTGCGGGGGCCGCGGCAACAGCGCCCTGCTTCACCGCGACAGACGCGGCGGCCTCGCCCTCGGCAACGGACTCAGCAAGCTCGGACTCTTCCTCGCGACCAGGCGTGTGGAGGTTGAGCTTCTTGATAAGGAAGGTGAAGAGGAAGAAGTACAGAGCGGCGTTGACGACTCCAAGCACCAGCATGACCGGCCAGTTGGTCTTATCGACACCGAGGACCAGGTTGGAAACCACGATGTTGATGATGCCGCCTGCAGTCGAAGCGGGCACGGAGAGGACCTTGAGCAGGACCAGGAAGATGCCGGAAAGAACCGAGTGAACGACAAAGAGCACGGGAGCGGCAAAGACAAAGAGGAAGTCCATGGGCTCGGTCACGCAGGAAAGCACGGCGGTGATGATCAGCGGTATGATGACAGCCTTGGTCTTGTCCTTGTTCTGCTTGTAGGCGGTGAAGATAAAGGCGAGACCGATACCGATGTAGGGCCACAGGTTGTTGAAGGTGTAGCTGTTGAAGTAGGTGCTATCGGAGAAGGGCTGGCCCGTCATTGCCATCTCGGCGACACGGATGGGATAGGCGCCGGCGATAACCTGATCACCCAGCGTCAGGGTGCCGCCCACATCGGAGAACTGGAACGGGGTGTAGATGAGGTGGTGCAGACCGGTGGGAACGAGCAGCTTGTTGAGCATGCCGTAGATGAACAGACCGATGTTGCCCGACTCCTTAATGATGCCGGCAACGGAGGAGATGGCACCCTGAACCGGAGGCCAAACGATGCAGAAGCCAGCGCCCATGATCCAGGAGATGATGATCATGATCAGGAACGGGAAGCGAACGCCCGAGAACATCGAAAGAGCAATGGGGAACTGCTTGTTCGAGTACTTGTTGAACACGGCACCGGTGATGCAACCAAGAATGATGCCGCCAAACACGCCGGTATCGAGCACCTGAATGCCCATAACGGTGCTCTGGCCGGTTCCGGTAAGGCCGAGCATGCCGCTCGCCTCGGCAAGAGAACCGGTGGCGTTGAGCACGATGTTGTTAGCCTGCAGGAACAGGAAGAACGACATCAGGGCGATCAGCGAAGCGTGGCCCTTGTTCTTCTTTGCCATGGCACCGGCGATGCCCACGCAGAACAAAATCGAGAGGTTGTTGATGATAAACATCAGCGACTGATAGACAACGGCGCCCACAAGCTGGAACGGACCGGAGCCCAGCACAGGGATCACGGCGCAGATGGTCTTGTTGGTCAGAATGATGCCCACGATGAGCAGGATGCCGGCAACCGAGAGATACATCATCGGCTGAACGATCGACTTCGCGAACACCTCCAACGGCGCTTTGAAATTGAACTTCTTTTTTGCGGTCATAGCGGTACTCCCCTTCCTTTTCCGCAAATTGAGATAGGTGTGCCCTGGACAAGACCGTGAGCCTTGCCTTATATCAATCGATGTGTGGGCACGTTATGCCTAGAGACCAGGTTCTCCAAGCAGGTTAACAATGTGATATGCGAGATAACTCTTCTCGGCATCGGTAACGACAACGTTATAGGTAGAGGCTAAGTGGTTGGCAATTGACTCCGCACACGAGAACGCCCTCGGATACGCCGTTTCATCGATTCGAAACAGCGCGTCGCCATTGACCTGCCCCGCCGCGGGATCGAGCGCTCGCTGCGCAAAAAACTGCAGATGGCGAACGAAACGCTCGTACGGCAACGAGGTGACGTCAAGGGTCGTGGCATAGTGCTCAGAAACAATCGCGAGCACGTCGCGAACAAGCTGGACCGAGACGATTAGACGGTCGGAGCGTTGCGGCATGGTGGCGTTGACGATATGCAAGGTGATGAAGCCCTGCTCCTCCTCGCTCATCTGGATGCCCATATACTCCTTGATAATCTGCAGCGCACGGCCCGCAAGCGCATACTCCTTGCGATAGAACTGCTGGATCTCGAGCAGCAACGGATTCTCACAGGGAATGCCCTTGCGCTCGCGCTCGAGGGCGAGGCTGATATGGTCTGCGAGAGCAATGAGGATCTTGTCGTTGATATCAACATTGAGCTCTCGACGGAGCATCTGAACGATGTCCTCGGCAATCACGAGGTTGACGGTGGGGATGGACTCCAAAAGATGTGCCAAGCGGTCAATCGTGCGCGAATCCTGAGAAGTGCCCTCCTGCAGCGCATAGGTCTTTTCGACCGATGCCTCATCGATAGCGTCGCCGGCATGGCGGCCAAAGCAGAGGCCTCGGCCGATGACGATGAGCTCGGAGCCATCGTCCGAAGTGACCATTGCGACGTTATTGTTGAAAACTCGCTTGATAACCACGGTACCCACCACAAGAATTTACTCGGAAAGCCAGACGACAGGCTCTTTAACAGCAACAGGGCCGGAAGCATGCTCACGAAGAGTCGAGTTCTCCGAGCGCTCGCACACGATAACGAAGACCGTGGGGTCGAAGCCAGCGGCGCGAACCGCATCGAAATCGACCTCGACGAGGGGCTGGCCCGCGTCGACATGGTCACCCTGAGCAACAAGCGCATGGAAGCCCTTGCCCTCAAGTTTAACAGTGTCGATTCCGATATGCAGCATCACCTGAGCAGAGCTGTCGTCGGACATGATGCCCAGCGCGTGCTCAGTCGGAAACAACGCCGCGACGGTGCCGGAAACAGGAGCGCACACCGTTCCCTCTTGGGGAACCACGGCAACGCCATCGCCCACGGCACGGCTGCTAAAAGCGGGGTCATTGGTATTTTCTAGATGAACAAGCTCGCCGGAAACGGGAGCGAGGATTTCGAACTCGGAAGCTGCAGTCTTCTGCTCATCCGAACCGCCCATCAGGCGAGAAAAGAAACCCATGGTGGCATGTCCCTTCATAAATATAGCCCAACCAAAATCAAGCGAATGCATCCATAGAGACACACCCGTTCAAAGACTTTGGTTAGGCCCACGTCCGAGGGACTCGGTAACCTTCCGCATTTCTTTTTACGGGGGTTATTGTAGGCAAGCCCAAAGCCGGAACAATCATTATGACCGATGAACGGTATTTTTTCTTCGATAAACGGTATATAGGCGGCACTTAGGGACGTTCCTTTTCTGCCGGCACTCGGGGACACTCCTTGCTCTGACCCCTTTGCACCAAAAAAGGCCCCGAGCGTAGTTGCTCGGGGCCCTTAGCTTGTCTCACGCTAGCGTGCGATGCATATGTTATTTGCGCTTGCCGCCGCCGTCGCCGGGACGACGGGAGCTACCGCCGCGCTTGCCGCCACGGCTGTTGCCATAGCTGCCACGGTTATCGCGACCGCCGGCGCGGCCGCCGCGGGAGCCGGCCTGGTTGCCGCCACGCCCGCCACGATAGCCGCCACGACGCTCCTCGCGGGTATCGTCGTAGTTGCGCCAGTCATCGCGACGATCGCGCCTGGCACGCGGGTCACGACGATCGCGCGACTCGTTAGAACGACCAGCGCCGCCGCGGCCGCCATTGCTGCGAGCACCCTCGCGACGCTCGCCGCCGCGGCTACCGCGCTCTTCAAAGCGCTT
>CAUDYH010000035.1 GCA_958453575.1 uncultured Collinsella sp. | reverse complement strand
CCCTGCTCGTTAAGAGCGTGCACGTAGTTTGCGAGACCGTTGAACGTCTCGGGCGTGAGCAGATCGAACGCCGTGGTGGTGCTGATTGCAGTCCCCTTCTTAAAGGAATTGAGTGCAATCATGAACACGGGGTAGATCCATGCGAGCGACAGGATCGTAAAGAAGATCGAGAGCGCGCGGTTGATAGCCTTATCGCGTTTCATTACTGCTGCACCTCCTTGGACCTCGTGGCCTTAAGCTGGATCATAGAAATAGCGACAACCAGGATGCAGAAGATAACTGCCTTGGCCTGACCGATGCCCTGCCATGCGATGCCAGCACGCGAATAGAACGTGTTGTAGATGTTCAGGGCGAGCATCTCGGTGGAGTGCGCCGGGGCGCCACCGGTAAGGGCGAGGTTCTGGTCGAACAGCTTAAAGCCGTTGGTGATGGACAGGAACAGGCAGATGGTGATGGTCGGCATCAGGTTGGGGATCTTAACCTTCCAAAACGTCTGCCATGCCGTAGCGCCATCGACCTTGGCGGCCTCAATGTAGTCAGACGGGATGGACTGCAGACCGGCGATGTAGATGATCATCATGTAGCCGACCTGTTGCCACAGGGTCAGGATGATAAGGCCCCAGAAGCCAGCGGCGGAGTTGAGGGCGATAAGCTGGGCACCCACGTTGGAGAGCAGGCAGTTGATCAGAATCTGCCAAATGTAACCCAGTACAATGCCGCCAATCAGGTTAGGCATAAAGAAAATCGTACGGAAGATGTTGGTGCCCTTGAGCGCCTTGCGAGTGAGCGCCTGCGCAATGGCCAGCGCGATCACGTTGATGAGCACCGTCGACAGGAAGGCAAACGCCACGGTAAAGAAGAACGACGTGGAGAACTGCGGGTCGGTCAGTGCGCGCACGTAGTTCTCGATACCGACAAAGTGCGCGTTATTGATGGTAATAAACTGGCAGAACGAGAGATAGAAACCCTGGATAAAGGGAATCACGAACCCGATCATAAACGCCAGGCACGTGGGCAGCATAAAGAGCGGCCACCAGCGTTTGAGTGCTTTGCCCATAGAAGGGTCCTTTCAATATGCAGGGGGCGGGCAAACCTACGTCTGCCCGCCCCCTGTCGCTAATCAGATAGCTTGGGCAGCAACTGCTTACTCGGAAGCAGCCTTCTCGGTCTTCCAGCCATCGACGAAGGCGTTCTTGACGCCGTCCCACTTGGTGTTGTCGGCAGCATAAGCGATGAGAGCCTGCTTGAGGTTCTTCTTCCACTCCTCAGAGGGGATGTAAACGAAGTCCCAAGCAACGGTCTTCTTGCCGTCCTTGGCCATAGCAACGGCCTGCTGCGAGAAGACGTTGGTGGTCTCCTTAGCGCTCTTGAACGGGGCGGTCAGACCCATCTTGTCAGCGATGATGCTGGTGGCGGTGTCAGAAGTGACGCACCAATACATGAAGTCCTCGGTGGCCTTCTGGGCATCCTCGGAAGCCTGGGAGCTGACGCACCAGTAGTTCTCGCCGCCGGAGCACAGGCCCTGGTTCTCCTCGCCGTCGACGCCGATGTAGATCGGCAGCATGCCGAGCTGGTCGTCGGTCATACCGGCCTTGGTGAGGTCGGCGTAGGCCCAAGAGCCGTTCTGGTAGAAAACGGCCTTACCGGTTGCGAACTCGTTGGTGGCGTCGTCACCGGTCTTGGAGGCAAGCTGCGAAGGATCGCAGGTGGAGTCGGTGATATACAGGTCGAAGATCTGCTTAAAGTTGTCGAGATACTCGCCCTTGATCTCGTCGTCCTCCTGGTTGTGCTCCTTCTCGAACTCGTAGTAGAGCGGGAGGTTGGCGAGGTGGGTGGTGTAGCGCCAGCTGGAGGAGTCATCCATGCCGGCGGAAGTGAAGGCACCGTCAACGCCGAGCTCGTCCTTGCGGGCCTGGATGTCATCGGCGCAAGCCTTCAGCTTGTCGAAGGAGTTGATGTCCTCGGCCTTGTAGCCGGCCTTCTCGAGGAGCTCCTTGTTGTAGATGATGCCGTAGCTCTCCTGAACCCAGTCGATACCCAGATCCTTGCCGTCGGACTGCAGCGCCAGGGAGTCGTCGATGAGCTCGCCGCGGAGCTTGGTGTCGGAAAGATCGGCGCAGTAGTCCTTCCAGTTCTTAAGGCCGGTGGGGCCGTTGACCTGGAACAGCGTCGGAGCGGAGCTCTTGGACATCTCGGACTTGAGCTTCTCCTCGTAGGTGTTGGAGGCGGCGGTCACGATCTTGACCTCGACGCCCTTCTCCTTCTTGTACGCCTTGGCGATCTCCTTCCACTCCTTGTCGACCTCGGGCTTGAACTGGAGGAAGTAGACCTCGGCAGCGTCACCAGAAGCAGAGGAGCCAGAGCCGGCAGAACCACCGCAGCCCACGAGGCCCAGACCAAGAACCGCAGCCGCGGAACCAGCAAAGCCCAGGAACTGCCTTCTGCTCATTTCGTTCTTCATTACAATCCACCCTTTCACACCGTGGCGGCACCCTTTGCCGCCGCCTTCGGAGATTGGCTCGGGGACTTTGCCCCTTTTGCTGACTTGTACAATACGCTATTTGGCTAGTTGTTTGAACAAGTATTACTAGAGCGGTAGAAAAACTTCGGTGAACGGTAATTTCAACTTGATACTTGACAAGTTTTGTATAAACAATTACTTGTTATCGAATGCAGAGAAAACGCCCGGTCAAGCCGATGCATCGTCGGTTTGACCGGGCGTTTTCTCTTTGAGGACATGAGTCTCGTCAGGCTGCGAGCTAGCCGGCTATCGCTTGGAGTTAACGCGGTAGTGGAAGATCTCGGGGTGTGTGCGAGCGTGCGTCACCTCAAATAAGATGCCGTCCGAGGTGTACGACTGGCTCTCCATAACGGCGACGCAGTTGTACTTGCCAAGGTCCAAGTAGCTGCAGTCCTCATCGTTGGCAAGCTCGACGCTCACCGTACGGCGGCTCGCCATCACTTTGACGCCACGCTTGTGCTCCAGATAGTCGTAGATAGAGCTTGCCGCAATCTCGGGGGTCAGGCCCTTGGCGATCGACTCCAAAAAGTAGCCGTGGTCCACCTGGCGCGCGCTGCCGTTGAGGCTTCGGACACGCACGACGCGAATCAGCTCCTCGCCCACCTTAAAGCCAAGGCGGCGCGACAGTTGCTCAGTGCAAATCAAATGTTCAAAAGACTTGACCTCGGTCGATGCGACGGCATTGTTGCGTTTTGCGAACTCGCCAAACGACTCAACCTCTTCGAGTGCGCCCAGCATGTCGGTTTCGCCCTTAAGCCAAATAACGCGCACGCCCTTGCCGTGTATAGGCTGCACAAACATCTGGTCGGCCAGCATGCTCAAGGCGCGTCGAACGGTATTGCGCGTGCAGCCAAACTCCGCGGTCAGCTCGGCTTCGGTTGGCAGCATCTCCTGAAACGCATAGGTCCCGTTAATGATGCGCGAACGGATCTCGCGGTAGATTCCTTCGTAAATCGCTTTTGGCATAACTTCACCTCTAATGAATATGTATGGCTAGGCACGATAGCATTTCTTAAAGTTGTTTAAACCGATTATCGGTAAAGTACGGATTATTTACCGTCGACGGTTCCCCCGAAACCCAAATCGGACCGAATCAAAACCGTCAATGCGGCAAGCAGCCAGTCCTCTACAATGAGTTCATTGTTTAAACGTTCTTGCTCGCACAGCATGTTGCATCCGAAAGGCATATTATGCTGCAGAAAATCCAACGCTTTGGCGGGGCAATGTTCGCGCCCGCCATGCTGTTTTCTATATCAGGCCTCATGGTCGGCATCTCCGCCCTCGCCACGACCGTAGACATCGTCGGTGACCTCGCCGTATACGGAACCCCTTGGTACGTTTTCTGGACCATCATCCAGCGCGGCTCGTGGACGGTCTTTAAACGTCTCCCGCTCCTTTTTGCCGTAGCGCTGCCTATCGGTCTTGCCCAAAAGCAACCGGCACGCTGCTGCCTCGAGGCACTCGTGGCCTATTTTGCCTATTGCTTCTTTTTGAGCGAGATCATTAAGCTGAGCGGAGACAACCTTGGGCTTAAGTACCCATCATCTTTGACCCCCGCCAGCGGTATCACCGTCATCGACGGCATCAAGACGCTCGACACCGGCATTATCGGCCCGCTGGCGGTATCGGCAACCGTCGTCGCCATCCATGACCGCTTCTACGATGCCAAGGTTCCCGATTGGCTCGGCACCTTCTCGGGTTCCTCGCTGGTCTACCTCATCAGCTTTTTTGCCGTGTTTGCCCTTGCCGCCATCTCGGCCGCCATCGTGCCCTTCGCATACGCCGTGACCGAAACGCTGCGCCACGCACTTGCGGGCGTCGGCCCCTTCGGCGTGGGCATCTTTGTGTTTTTGGAGCGAGCACTCGAGCCCATGGGGCTGCACCACCTGCTCTATATGCCCATCTATTACGACAATCTGGTCATTCACGACGGTATTTACGCCACGTGGACCAACCTGCTCCCCATTCTCTCCCATAGCACGCGCCCTTTAAATGAACTTGCGCCCTGGGCAGGTTTTACCGCCACCGGCTGGGGCAAGCTCTTTGGCCTTCCCGCCATCGCGGCAGCATTCTATTTCACCGCCAAACCCGAACGCCGCGCCGGCCTTAAGGTCATCCTTTTGCCCGCCATCGTCGCCTCGGTGGTCTGCGGTGTCACCGAGCCGCTCGAGTTTCTCTTTATGTTCACCTATCCTGGACTCTTTTTGCTCTACGCCGTCCTATCCTCCTGCCTTGCCATGACCATGAACTTCTTCGGTATCGTCGGCATCTTCTCGGGCGGTCTCATGGAAATGACGGCCTTCAACTTCATCCCACTCATGCGAATGCATGCCGGCTCCTACCTTTTGGCGCTCGGTATCGGTCTTGCCTTTAGCCTCATCTTTTTTGTTAGTTTTCGAGCACTCATCTTGGTCTATGACCTTAAGACGCCGGGCCGCGAGGATCATGTCTCCAATCGCGCGGCAATCGATCGTTTAACGGGAAGCGGCTTTGCCAAAGAGCAATCTCCCAATGGCGAGGTCAGTATTCAATCCGATCAAGATCACGTCCTCGCTGAGCGGGTAATTCAGCTTTTAGGTGGCGTTGGCAATATCGTGGGCGCAACCAACTGCGCCACGCGCCTGCGCGTCGAGGTCGCAGACCCTTCCATCGTTGCAGATAACGCGTCGTTTGTCGCGGTGGGCGCCAAGGGCCTCATCATTACGGGCAAGACCGCCCAGGTGATTATCGGCATCTCCGTTCCCCGCGTTAAAGAGCATTTTGACCAGATCATGGGCCTCGAGCCGGGATTTGTGTCCACCACCTCGGCCTCCCCTGCCGCCAGCGCAGCCCATAAGCGCGGCGATATCTGTTTCTTCGATATCGACGGAACACTCGCCTGGCAAGACCCTCGAGTGGCACAAGAGCTTCCCGAGAGCGAGCGAGACCTCTCCCCCTATCCCAATGAAGCGGTCTCGCAAGCCATCCGTGATTTTGTCGCCAAGGGCAATATGGCGTTTATCTGCACAGGGCGCACGCTGAGCTGCATCCATCCAAAGCTGCTCGAGCTGCCCTGGACCGGCATCGCCTGCCTCGCGGGTGGCTATGTCGAACTTGAGGGACACGTGATTCGCGATTTGGCGATGACGCCCGGCATGCTGCAGCGCCTTGCTCCCATTCTTGAGCAATCGGACGAAGTGATTCGTTTTGAGGGACTCAATGGCGTCGTTCGCATGAGTGCCGATGCGCCCGACGCTCCGGGATACGCTCGCACCGTGGGCGATGCAATTACGCAGCTGCAACATTACAGCGCCTACAAGATCTTAATGTCCACGTCGCTTGCCAACCGCATCGCTCAGGATCAAGCGTTTGAGCCGCTGCTCTGCTTTAACGAGCTCGAGCTCGAAGTGACCGAGATTTCGCCTCGCGAATGCACCAAGCGCGAGGGTATCCAGTCCGTACTCGACGCCCTCGATCCCCACCACGGAACCGTATACGGCATCGGCGACGCCAGCAATGACGTCTCGCTGATGAACGCCGTCGATGTCGGTATCGCCATGGGCAATGCGCCGGACTATCTCAAAAAGCGCGCGGACTACATCACCGACTCGGTCGACAAAGATGGCGTCGTCAAGGCGCTCGAGCACTTTGGACTGGTCTAACTACGAAACTCGTCCGACATGCGCCGTTGCCTTAAATCCCCAAACCTGCCACGCAGGCAGGCACAATGTGGCAATATGTTGCCTGCACACTACATCGATGCAACCTAAGAAAGAATGCGAGAACCCGTGTCCAGTCCGTTTACCTGCTTTTTAGCCCAGTACTTTGACCAGATTAATGACTATCTGGCCACGTTCTTTGACGGACAGGCGACCTCTGCCGATATCGAACGCTACCTGTACGCGCCGCTCTCGGCTTTTACGGCCAACGCCGGCAAGCGCCACCGCCCGCTTATCTGCATGCTCGCCGCAACCGCAGTGGGCGGTAGCTTTGAGAGCGCCCGCAGCGCCGCGGCAGCTATCGAGCATTTCCAGTCGGGTGCGCTCATCCACGACGACATCGCCGACAACGGACAGCTTCGTCGAGGCAAGCCCTGCATGCACCTTACCGAGGGCACGGGGCTCGCCATCAATTGTGGCGACCTGGCGCTCACCATGGTCACCAAGACGGTTCTCGACGATCCCACGCTCGAGTCCGACGTGAAGCTGCGTGTGCTCCACGAGCTTACCGAGATGATCGTCCGCACCATCGAGGGTCAAGCGCTTGACCTGGGTTGGGTCCGTGACGAGCGCTTTGATATCTCGGTTGATGACTACCTGGACATGGCGACGCACAAGACCGCGTATTACAGCGGAGCCACGCCGCTTGCCGCCGGAGCCATTATCGGCGGCGGCAGCGAAGAGCAGGTCGATGCGCTACGCGCCTTTGGCCTGCACACCGGCCTTGCCTTTCAGATTCAGGACGACCTGCTCAACTTGGTCGGCACCAAAGAGGCCGCCAACAAGGACTTCCGCACCGACATCACCGAGGGCAAACGCACGCTCGTTGCCGTGCACGCCCTGTCTGATGAGCGCCATCACGACGAGGTCGAGGCAATCCTTTCCTCGGGCACCGAGGACCCCGCGCAGCTCGCGCGCGCCGTGGAGATCTTCCAGCAGACCGGCTCCATCGAATATGCTCACGCCTACGCGCTGGACCTGACCGCAAAAGCCAAGGCTGCCATCGAGAACGTTGAGCTTGACCCGCACGCACGCGAACTGTTCCTCTCCATGGCAGATTTCTTTGTGGAGCGCCTCAACTAGCGGGGGTCACAAAACCTGTGGGCAGCGCGTTTGGGTACAAGTTGCTACACTGTTGAGTGCATGTTTATGCATTGTCTCGCGTTGTCTATCCGACACGCGCTCAAAATAGTACGAATCGTACGCCGAAAGGGGTTCGTTCATGGAACCTATTACCACGGGCATGCAGGGAGCAGCCGTCGAGGATGTTCAGTCCCGCCTTCTGCAGCTCGGTTACACCATCGATGCCGACGAGGTCGCCGACAAGCGCTTTGGCACCACCACCGAGCAGGCCGTTGGCACGTTTAGGCTCGATAGCGGCCTTGCGGCCGGTTATGCTGTCGATATCCCCTGCTGGAGCGCCCTTGTAGACGCTTCATACAAGTTGGGCGATCGCACGCTTTACCTTCGCATGCCCAATTTTCACGGCGCCGACGTCAAGGCCCTGCAGCGCGCTCTCAACGTTTTGGGCTTTGCCTGTGGCGAAGACGACGGCTACTTTGGTCCGCATACCGAGGCCGCCCTGCAGCAGTTCCAGGAAAATGTCGGCCTGTTTGCCGACGGCATGGCCTTCCAGGACACCTACGCCTACATCAACCGCCTGCACCATGTGTGGGAGGGCAAGCCCTCGGTCACCGAAGCCGAGTCTCGCATCGGTTTTGCGCGCGCCGCCAACGTGCTCGAGCGTTTCCAGATTGCCGTCATCGGCGAGGACCCTATCGCGCGCAGCGTAGCATCGCGCATGTGGAACATCGCCACGGCGACGACCGACAGCAGCGGCATGATGCTTTGCGATTCCGAGGTTCCGACCGATGTCGACCTGGTGCTCGAGATCGCAAGCGACGAGTTGCCTGCAGACGCCGCCCCGCGCGCCACGATCGCCCTCGCCGAGTGCCACAACCTGGCCCAGCGCATCCGTACCGCCAATGTCGCCGCACAGCAAAAGCCGGCACGAATTCGCATCGAGCTCACCGGCATGACGCGTTACAACGGCACCTTTACCGCAAGCGACGCGCAGACCCTCGCCGTCCGCCTTCTCGATGGCGTTTGCGATGCCCTCGCAGATTAGGTAAACTAGACGAGTTGCTTTTGGGCAACACCAAACATTGGGACGTAGTTCAACGGTAGAACTCCGGTTTTTGGTGCCGGCTGTTGGGGGTTCGAATCCCTCCGTCCCAGCCATTAAAAATGAGCGCCCTGAGCCCATAACGGCCCAGGGCGCTTTCTTGTGGGCAAGCGGAGGGATTCGAACCCGCAAGGGTGCGGAGCTGAGGAAACGCGAAGCGTTTTCTAGCGCAGCACGCAAGGAGCGAAGCGACACAGCGGGGCGCGGCCGCCGACCAGGCGGACGCGGAATCCCTCCGTCCCACACCAGCCAAGAGCCCCTCACGTCAAGCAAATCGAGCCAACGCCGCCAAGCGGAGGGATTCGAACCCGCAAGGGAGCGAAGCGACGCAGCGGGGCGCGGCCGCCGCAGGCAGACGCGGTGCCGGCACTTGGGGGCGCTCCTAAGTGCC
>CAUDYH010000034.1 GCA_958453575.1 uncultured Collinsella sp. | reverse complement strand
CTTCTGGATCCGCCGCATCCGTCGCCTGGGCCCCGCCGTGGTGACCGTTGTGGTTGTAACCTGTGCGCTGTGCACCGTCTTCAACCACGTGATGCTCACCAAGATGCGTCCCGACATTCTGCCGTCGCTGCTGTTCTTTAACAACTGGTGGCAGATTATGCAGGACGTTTCGTACTTCAACGCCCTGGGCGACCCCTCGCCGCTTACGCACTTTTGGTCGCTCGCCATCGAGGAACAATTCTACCTGGTTTGGCCACCGCTGCTGTTTGCCATGGTGTCCATGCATGTGAGCAAACCCAACACGCGCCGTGTGGTCCTGGGACTCGCAGCGGTATCCGCCCTTGCCATGATGGTGCTCTACAACCCTGCCGCCGACCCCAGCCGCGTGTACTACGGCACCGACACCCGCGTCTTCTCGCTGCTGCTGGGCGCCTGGATGGCCTTTATCCCCAATCGCGACCTGGCGCCGGTGCGTCTCGCTCATCGTTTGGGGCTCAATCGCCTGGCTGGCGCCGCCAAGCACGGCAAGAACGCCGAGGGCAAGCCTGGCGAGAAGGCCGACAACGCAGCCGAGACCGTCCCGGCACAGCCGAGCGCCCTCGTGCGCTTTTGGTCCTCGCCCGCATCCATCGATGTGTTGGGCGTCGTGGGTCTGGTTGGCCTTGCCGCCATGGTCGCGCTCACCAACGGCTACACCGCGTTCCAGTATCGCGGCGGCACGCTGCTATGCTCCATCCTCACGCTCATGGTCATCGCGGCCTGCGTGCAGCCCCAGGGAATGGTTGCCCGCGCACTGTCCGCCGAGCCGCTCGTGTGGGTTGGCAAGCGCTCGTACAGCATCTACCTGTGGCACTATCCGCTACTGTTGCTCATGAACCCGGTCGCCAACATCAACGATACGCCGTGGTGGCAGTACATTTTGCAGGTGTTGTTGGTGGTCGCCGTAGCCGAATGTTCATATCGCTTTATCGAGACGCCGTTTAGAAAGGGCGCCTTTGGGCGCACCGTATCCGAGTTCCGCGACGGCACCACCGCGCCCGCCAACTGGGTGCGCGCGCACGTCCCTGTCTGCGCAGCCTGCGCTGTCGTGTTGGTCGTTGCACTGGGCGGCCTGATCTTTGTGCCCGAGACGTCTGCGCTGAGCGGTGAGGGCGCCGAAGTCCTCAACAAGGAAGCCAAAAACACCGCGCCCACAGACCAACAGGCGGCCGACGACACCGACAAGGACAACGACGGCTTCCCCGATGGCTCCTACGACCTGTTGATGATCGGTGACTCCGTGTCGCTGCGCGCCGTTGATTCCTTTGACGGCGTGTTCCCGCACAGCCATATCGATGCCGAAAAGGGCCGCCAGTTTGATGCGGGCCGCGCGACATTTGAGGGCTATCTCCAACAGAACCTTGCCGGCAAGATCGTGGTCTTTGCACTGGGCACCAACGGCTTGGTAACCGACGACCAGATCGACGCCATCATGACCGATGCAGGAGATAAGCGTATTGTGGTGTTTGTGAACACGCGCAGCCCGCAGCCGTGGGTTGGCTCTACCAACCAGGCCATCGCCAACGCTGCTACGCGCTACAAGAACGTGCGCGTTATCGACTGGTACGGATACAGTGCCAATCGCAACGACCTGTTCGATGGCGATGGCACGCACCTGTCGACCACTGGCGTGACTGAGTACCTCAACTTGATCCACGATGCAGTCAAGAAGGACCTGCCCGTGCATCCCGAGGATCACGTCAACGATCCGCAGCCGGCGGCCGTCAAGTCTGCCACCGACGCGCTCGTCAATGCGCTCGCTCTCAAGCCGCACAAGCTGGGCACCGACAAGTAACCTGCAGCGCAAACTTCCCACATCCGGAGGGGGTGCCCGCCACGGCAGGCACCCCCTCCGACAGTTAGGGACGTTCCTTATGTGCCGGCACCCAGGGACACTCCTGACACAGCCGAGGAACGCCCTCCTTGCGACCAAATTCTGGGCGCCTCGCCACCCCGAACGTTGTTTCCAAGCCCACACCCGCAGCAAACAACCCAAAATCACTCTTTTCGAGCCGGCTCCAAGGGGTCGTGGACAAAAAGGGGCAAATATGAGTACTGTTACCATTTTAGTAGCAGGCAAAACCACCCAAAATGACGTCCGAGCGACCCCTACAACCCCCTAAAGCAGCCAACCTGACTGGTTTAAGACATATTGGAGCTAATTTTAATGAACATACTATCGGCTATGTCCATTATCTTCTTGGATGTAAATGCTATTCACTTAGCAACAGTACTCATATTTGGCATTTTTTGTCCACTGCCATATAACTAATGCCCTATAGCGGGCAAAAAACAGGCCGCAGTCCATCGCTGCGGCCTGTTCGGAAGCAAAAGTGGGCGCTAAGCGCTGTAACCCATCGCCTGCAGGACAAACATGACGACCGTGAGCACCGTAATCACACCGATAGTCGCCCAAGTGAGCACGTTCCACACGCGACCGTTGCGGTTAGTGCCCATAATGTGACGGTCGGCGGCGATAACCACCTGGAACACCAGAACCACGGGCAGTAGCACGCCATTGATGACCTGCGAGGTCATCATAATCTGGAACAGATCGACACCGGGCATGAGCACCAACACGGCAGAAATACCGATGATGGCCGTAATGATGCCGCGGTAAACCGGGGCCTCATCCCAGCTGCGATCGGCGCCGCGCTCCCAACCAAATGCCTCGCAGATGGCACTCGACGTAACGCCCGGCAGCACGCAGGCAGCCAAAAAGCTCGCTGCAACCAGGCCCGAGGCAAACAGCACCGTGGACCACTGACCCGCGATGGGCTCCAGCGCGCGGGCGGCATCGGCAGCATCGCTAATCTGAATACCCGCCGGGAACAGCACCGTACCGGTCGTGATGATAATAAAGCCCGCAATGATATCAGCAGCGATCGAGCCGCTCACGGTATCAATGCGCTGCAGCACGATGTCGTCCTCGCCCGCGTTCTTATCGACCACGTTGTTCTGCGCCAAGAAAATCATCCACGGCGCGATGGTGGTACCGATCGTTGCGACCACGAGCGACACGTAGCTGGGGTCATTTTGAATGTTAGGCACGACCAGGTCGACCGCGACCTCACCCCAGTTGGGGCCAGCCATAAACGCGGCGACAATATAGGTCACGAAGACGCAGCTTACCAACAGCAGAATCTTCTCGATGCGCTGGAAACTACCCGACATGGTAAGCATCCACACCAGCAGCGCCACCAACGGCACCGAGATGCTCGCCGGCACGCCAAAGAGAGCAAGGCCGCTGGCGATACCCGCAAACTCCGAAATGGTCACAGCCGTGTTGGCGATCAACAGCGCCGCCATAGCAAGTACACTCTTGCGCACGCCAAAGCGCTCGCGAATGAGCGATGCCAGGCCCTTGCCCGTGACGCAGCCGCAGCGCGCCGCGGTCTCCTGCGTCACGATGAGCAGCACGGTCATGACGGGAAGCATCCACAGCATCTTGTAGCCATAGCTGGCGCCCGCGCTGGAATACGTTGCAATGCCGCCGGCGTCATTGCCCGAAAGCGCCGCCAGCAGACCGGGACCCATAGCGCCAAAGATGGCCGCGATGGTCAACTTTTGCTTGGTGCCCGACTTTTGCTTGGTATTTTGCACGCGACCACCTAACCCATGACCGACATGGTGAGCAGCACCGCAGCGGCGCAGTACGCTACGCACGAGATCATGACGGCAATAACGTTCATGGCGGTGCCCGACGTGTTGAGGTCATGCTCGTCACGCCAGAACAGCACCATCAGGTAAATCACGGCGCTCATGTTGCCAACCAGGCAAATGATGGCAGCGATATTAAAGCACCCGGTAAAGAGTTGCTCCTCAAACATGGACGCATCGGGGAACGCAGCGGTGCGCACCAGCTGGGCGCACAGGTAGGTCACGAGTGACAGAATCAGGCCCATGCCCGTGCTCTGGAAGAAGAACCCCAGATACGGCTTGGGCTCGTCGTCGTGACCGTCATACTCCAGGAAGTAGTTCTTGACGAACGACACCATGCGCGAGGCCGCCAGCAGCACGAGCGGCATGGCGCACATGGGGAACACCACCAGATGCGCGGAGCCGAGCGCCGTTCCCAGCACGGTCGCCATGATGCACGACGCGATGCCCCATACAACAACCCAGTACTGGCGATGCACGAACCAGCTGAGCACATTCGTCGAGTCATCGGACGCGCTATCGCCCGAGCCGACACCGGCGATCTGCAGGTCCTCCTGGTGCTCCTCGGCGATAACGTCCATGGCGTCGTCGAAGGTCACGATACCCAGGATGTGGCGGTTCTCGTCACAGACGGGGATAGCTACCAGGTCATACTTGGTCATCTCATCCGTTACGTCTTCCTGGTCCTCGTCCGGCGACACATAGACCAGGTCGCGATAGGCCAGCTGACCCAGCGTGGCGTCGCGGTCGGCTACAATCAGCGTGCGCAGTGAAAGCACGCCGGTCAGCATGCCGCTCGGATCCTCGGTATAGACGTAGTAGACGCTCTCGAAGTCCTCGTCGAGCTCGCGAATCGCCTCGATGGCGTCACCGACCGTTGCCGTGGCGGGCAGGGAGACAAACTCCGAGGTCATGATGCGGCCGGCGGTGTTGTCTTCATACCCTAACAGGTTACGAATCGCCTTCTCCTCCTTGACGCCCATCAGGCGCAGGAGCTTCTCGGCCTTCTCATAATCGAGCTCATCGATCAGGTCGGCAGCGTCGTCCGGGTCCATCATGGCCAGCATCGACGATGCGTCCGTGTCGGACAGGCCCTCGAGCATCTCGGTCATGAGCTCGTCGTCATCGAACTCCGAGATGGCCTCGGCGGCCTGAGCCGTGTCGAGCTGTGCGAACACCTGCGCGCGTAGGCGCGGGTCGAGCTGCTCGATAATGTCGGCGATGTCGGCAGGGTGCAGCTCGCCGAGCGTCTTGTGCGACACCGAGAGCTGGATGTTCTTAGTCGAGCGATCGAGCAGGTCCATGTAGGACCAAGCGATGATGTCCTCACTGAGCGGCTTACCCAGGTGCTTCATAAAGCCTTCGACGATATGCTCGAGCGCGGGGCTGATGGCGCGTAGCAGACCGCGGGCACCGACCTCGGCACCCAGCAGGCGCAGCTGGTTTTCGCCCGACATGGAAAACTTGATGTCGTTTACGCGCACGACCTTCATGCCCTGCGTGTCGACGATCTGCTTGTTGAGCACGTCGCGTGCGAGCAAGAGCTCGGTCGGCTGCAGGTACGAAAAACGGATTTCGGTGGCCGACGCCTTAAGGTACACGCCCGTCTCGTCGATACGGTCGACCCATTTGCGCCAACTGATCATAAACGGCGTCTTGCCGGGTCCGCGGAACGCGAGCGACGTCACGTGCGGAAAAACTTCGCCGGTAGCAATACCAAAATCGTTGACCACGCCGAGCTTTTCGCCGTCGACGTCCAAGACCGGCAATTTGAGCATCTCACTCAGATAATTCAATGGTGCTCCCCATCATTATTCCTCCGGACGCGGCCATGCCGGCGCGCCATCCGTGGACTTTTAGATATTTATACGCATGCGCGGGCGGCACGCCGCTCGGCGCTCACACCCCGTGCATGCGCAGAAAGCACCTGCATGGGGTCATCGACTGTATGGTCGAGGTTTGGATTTCACCTGTAACCTTTCTCTTGACCCTTATTATCCGCAGTAACTATAGCATCAGCATCGCGCTGTGGCGCCAAATTTATGCGCTGCACATCGCAGGCATACCAAAGGCTGACGCATCCGTGACATAGTCATTGGGGACGTTCTTAAATGACTACCCAATAACTACTCTGCGGTGTCGTTGTCCTCGGCAAGTTGGGGGAACACGGCATCCTTGGGCATGGTGGCCTTCGTCAGCGAGGTGAGCTTTTTGCTCAGCGACGTGTCCGTCTTGACCAGGTCGCTGAGCGTCACGATCTTGTAGCCGTCGGCAATGAGGCCGTCGATAATCTGCGGCAGCGCCTCGAGCGTCTGCTCGGCGCATTCGTCTCTATCGGTGAGCAGCACGATATTGCCCGGCGTCACCGAATCGAGCACCGTCGAAACCTGCTCGTCGGCACCGTTGAGCAGCCAGTCGCCCGAATCGATATTCCACGAGACCACAGCAGACACCAGGTCCATCGCATCAATCCAGTTTTGCTCGTCAAAGGCTGCGTAGGGAGCGCGCAGAAGCATCGTCGACGTTCCGGTCGCGGACTTGATCGCCTCGGTGCCCTTCGAAACCTGCTCGCGCACCGCATCGCGGTCCTGGCCCTTGAGCGACTCGTCGCGGTAACTGTTGGAGCCGACCTCGCAGCCAGCATCGACAATCGCCTTGGCCGTGGCGGGCGAGGCCTCGGCCGCATCGCCCGACAGGAAGAACGTCGCGGTGACGCCCTTTTCCTTGAGCACCCGCAAGATCTGCTTGGTCGCTCCGCTCGGGCCCTCATCAAATGTCAGCGCAACGTACTTTTCGTTGCCCTTGGGCGCCACGCTCGCGCACTCGACCACGCAATCGGTGGCGGGCACGACCTCGCCGCGGTCCTGCGTCTTGCCCGACTGCTCGCCGACCCACACCTCAGAGCGACCCTGGATACCCCACGTCTTGACGTACTCGATGGCACCCGTGCCCTCGACCTTGAGCCTGGGCTCGATAACCGTCGCCTGGACCTCGTGCTTCTCATACGTGTCGCGGCCGTCCTTGACCGTAACCTTCTCGCCGCCCGTAAGCTCGCGGCTTTTCCACTTGCCCTGTTTTATGCGCTTGCCGTCCACCTTTACCGACAGCTTTTCGCCGCCATGGCGGGTCAGCACGCTGTCGTCAACGGCCAGCAGATCCCCGGCGTCGTAGGTATCGGTCAGTTCCTGATCGTCGATGAGATTTTGCAGCGTAGAGCCGACGCGCACCGCAGTCTCCTGGCCATTGAGGACAACATCCACGCTGCGGTTGACGTAGCCCACGACGGCAGCGATAAACAACACGAGCGCGCAACCCACGGCGATGAGCGCATAGGGCAGGCGAGACGAACGACGGGGCGTGCGGCTGTTGCCGATGCGAGCGCTGCGGTCGCTAAAGCCGCGGCTATGGTTGAGATACATCGCGCCGGGCTTACGGTGACGCTTGCGCTGACCGCCGGGCAGCTGCCCCAGGTCGCGGCGCGCCGTCGGACGCGCACCCGAGCGCCCGTTTAAGTTAGATCCGTTTTGGCGCATGTGCCCTCCCCCATAAACACAGCGAGCCGGAGCAACAGGTCTCCGGCTCGCCTCCCATCATTTGGTACGTCGCTATTTGCTAACTTTCGACGAGCCCCCGCTCGCCTTTTGGTATTCGTCCTTAAAGGCCTTGAACATACCGCGCGTCTTGCCGAGCTGCTTGCCCAGCGCGCGACTGCCCTTGTCCACGGCGACCGAACCCTTGTCATCGAGCACCTTGGCGCCCTTTTTGACCTTATCGCCCACCACGACGCTTGCCTCGGCAGCCTTTGCGGCGGCACCGCCCGAATATCCGAGCGACTTGACCTCGTCCGAAACGATCATCGCGCCGTCCGCGTAACCACGCAGCATCGTCGGCGGCATTTGCGTGTCGCCCACCAGCACACTCGAAGCGGTGCCGGCGGTCACGTAGAACGTCTGCACGACACCCGAACGCGGCTTGAACTCCACATCCGAGCAATAGCCCACAACATCGCCCGACTCCGTGCGCACGTCCATGCCAACCCAGATAATGCAATCGTCCAGGTTGATGCCGAGGCGCTTGGCCGCAGCGGCATCGTAGGTGCCCTTGACATCGTCAACCGCGATGGCGCCCTCGTAGACGCCAATGGCATCGAGCGCCACAAAGCGGTCGGGGCGCTCGATCATGCCCGCGATATCGGACTGGCGGACCATAAAGCCGACCACGCGCGTACCGCCCGGGGTAAAGACCGGAAAGTGAATCTTTCCGAGCTTTTTAGGGCTGCGCGGTGTGCCGTCCTTTTTGGTGCGTTTGTCCTCGGTAGGCTTGCGATAGATCTTGGCGCCGACAAAATCCCCGGCGCGCATTATGCCTCGGTCGAGGGCTCCGCAGCCTCGGTATCAGCCTCGGCGGCGTTCTCGACCACGACGTCGGCGGCAGGCGTCACGTTGCCGCCCGAAATGGCGTCGTTGAGCTGCTCGCGCAGCTGGTCCATGCGCTCGCGGGCCAGGTCGACCTTGGCGCGCAGGTCGTCGGTCTTGGCGTCGACCATCGGGCCAAAGTCATTCACCGCGGCGCGGGCCTCCTCGGCACCGTGCTCGTAGGTGTCGCGCATGTTATCCCAGGCGTCGTTGGCGATATCGGCAGCCATGGCGCGGGTCTCGGCGCCCGAGCGCGGAGCCAGGGCAACGCCGATGATGGCGCCGGCGGCAGCACCGAAGAGCGCACCCGAGATAAAGTTGAAAGTCTTACCCATGTTCATTCCTCTCCTGCGGGCACCTCAGCGCCCACCGTTTGAATGCTGTCCATTATACCCGCAGCACAGCGCTTGCCGTCTTGCTCATCTGCGTACGGTAAAGGCGCAGGTACATGATGGTGATAAGCGAGTGAGCCTACTCCTGCGGCACGGCCGGCATGGCCACCGTGGCGGCCGGGTCCTCGCCGGCGCCGTCAACGAGCGGCAGTGTTCCCTCGTGCGCGGGGGCAACCGGAGCCGTCGCCGCGCCACCGTAGACGGCAGCGGGGGCCTCGTGGCTTTCGGTGGTCGCGCCCTCGGTATCGATTGCCTCCTGCGGCTCGTCGTCAAAGCTCGGGACGCCCTGGGGCTCCGCGGACTCGGGCTCGACGGTCTCCTCGGCAGGGGCCTCGTCGACAGGCTCGGCGGCAGGCTCGGCAGGCGCCTCGCC
>CAUDYH010000033.1 GCA_958453575.1 uncultured Collinsella sp. | reverse complement strand
ATGGGTCAAACTAAACCGCACATTTGGATGCGGTGCGATTGTGTGCTCAAATGCAAGCGGGTTACTGCGCGAGAGCTCTGCGCCCGGCTCCCAAGACATACCGGCATGGAAAACCACCGGCTTGTTATGGCGCTCGCACAGTTCGTAAAGCGGCTCGGCCACAGCATCATCGGGGGCAAAACCCTGCTTTGCAGGATGCAGGCAAAGCCCCTTTGCCCCCAACTCGGTAAAGGCGCGCTCCAATTCGTCTGCGGCACCGCTCACCTGCGGGTCTAAGCTCGCAAATCCCCACAAACGATCGGGATGTGCGGCAACCAGCATGGCAATCTGGTCATTGGTGCCAAAGTGCCCTCCGCATGCCGTGGTTACATCGAGCGGCATGAGCACGCTCTTCTGCACATCGCAGACGTCCATCTCGACTTGAAGCTCATCCCAATCCATGGGGCCCATATGCCCCATACCAAATTCTCGTGACCAAAAACCGAATCCATCAGGCTCATCACCCGGCGTACAGATCTCGCCGTAGAGCATAGGATGGACCAACATGTCGATAACCATTTCGTACTCCTTTCCAGGCATTTGACCCTAGTACGGCTCAAACGAACCAATCACTCGGGACGACAGCTCAGCGCCCGCCTTCATACACGCCGGAATATCAAGGCCATCGATCACGCCCTTGGTAAACCCGGCAATATACGAGTCGCCGGCACCCACGGTGTTAACGACCTTCTCCGCCGGTACGATCCCGCACTCATAGAAGCGCTCACCGTCATAGGCAATGCTTCCCTTCTCGCCAAGCGTGGCAACCGCAACGCGCGGTCCCAATTCCTGCACGTGACGTACCCAGTCCCGCAGCTCCGGAGTGTCATCTTCAAACGACATAAATGCGTAGTCAACGTAGGGAAAATGATTCTCGCAGGCATATTCGGGATCCTGGCTGAACACCGAGAAGTCCATAACCACCGTCTTGCCCGCATCATGCCACTCGGGCAGGAGGTCCAAACAATTGCCAAACAGGTCGGTATGAATGATGTCATGCTCTAGGATAAACGCCCGGTCATCTTCATTCGGACGATATGTCTCCATTACGCCATCGATTGCCTCGAGATGCACGCGATCGACGCCGTCTTTCAATGCCATGAGCATCACCGAGGTGTCGCCATCCTCCACCCGCAGATGAGAGATATCAAACCCCTCGGCGGCCAGCGCCTCTCTCATCTTGTCTCCGTACTCGTCCTTGCCGACAACCGACACGGCGGATACCGAAACGCCCATTCGTGCAAGATGGATACCCCAGTCAATGCCATTACCAGTCGGATAGAACACGCCGATGTTTTGATAGACGTCCGCACAGCAAAAACCAGCCGCACACGCTTTAATACCCATGGTCTTCTCCAATGTTCAAAAGGGGACCCACCACATGGCGAGCCCCCTTTTCGCGTTTCGCTTATTGTTTTGCATCGGCTGTCCAAGGCCTCATAGCCAGACCGCCGTACGCTTTCTTAAGCTATTCGACGATTGGTGCTCCGTGGCCCCAAGAACCTTCCATGCCGCACACGGTCGAGGCAAACCCGGCAGCAAAGTCGAGCGCGCGCTCGATGGCCTCGGCGCCACCCTCACCACGCTTGGCGGAATCGAGATAGCACATCAAAAACGAGGTGAGGAACGAGTCGCCCGCCCCCATGGTGTCCTTCATGTCCGTTACCGGTTTAGCCAGCTGGCGGTAATAACGCTCGCCGTCGTAAGCGATGCAGCCCTCGGCGCCCGCCGTAGCCGACACAAAACGCGGACCCAGATCCTTCACCCATGCCAGACGCTCGCGAATCTCGTCCTCACTCGCGGCATCCGCCGCACTAAAGAAAGCAAAATCGACATAGGGCGCAATCTGCTCGTAGTACTCGTCGGTGGAGTCGTCCGAAAAGTCAAAAGAGACCGTGACGCCCGCAGCCTTCAACTTGGGCAGCTCGCGCTCGGTGAAGCAATAGTTGCCCGAATGAACCACATCGAACTGCTTCATGTACGAAAGGTCAAAGCGATCGAGAACATAGCGCGCATCGCCACGGATACCGCCCTCGTTGGAGCCGAGGAAGACACGGTCACCGTCAACGACAGTCACGCGAGCCGCTCCGTTCTCGCCAATCATCTGCTCACACTTGTCAAGCTCGATACCCTCATCCTCGAGGCTTGTAATGACATGCTCGGCAGCGGCGTCATTGCCAAAAATGCCCATGTATGCAGAGCGTGCGGCACCGCATTTCTTGGCATAAACGGCGAAGTTCACCGCATTGCCGCCGGGATACATGGTGTGGATATGCTCGTAGCGATCGACGACGTTGTCGCCAAATCCGAGCGCGTTAACGTTAAATGCCATGGCCTTTGCCCCTTCTAGTACTCGACAACACCCATATAGCGACGGAAATCGGGATCGTGATCAAACACCTTGCCGCGTGCAGCACGCAGCTCGCAGTTCATGGCGTAGAACAGCACCGGGTCCAGATAGGCACGGACGCTCGCCGGCACGGCTTCCATACCGTACTCCTTGGCATCGAGCACCATCAGCGTATCGGTATGCGTCTTAAGGAACGCAAGGGCGCGCTCGTCCATGGCACGGCACTCGCTGGAGCCCATCTGCAGGAAGTAAAAAACGCCATCCTGAGTAGCCTCGAAGGGGCCGTGGAAGTACTCGGCAGAGTGGATGTAGCTGCAGTGCTGCCACTGCATCTCCATAAGAGAGCAGATAGCGAAACCGTAGGTCTGGCTAAAGTTGGGACCGCTGCCCAGAATGTAGAAGAACTCGTGCTCCTGGCAAAGCTTGGCAAAACGATCGCCTAGCTCGGCATTTACCTTCTCACGTGCCGGGGGAAGAATCTTATCCATCTCGGCGATACCGGCATACATATCGGCAAGATCGGCGTAGCCCTCCTGCTGATCGAGCAGCTCGGCCGCAAGCGACAGCGAAATGCCAGCGGGGACCTCGGCCTGCGGCACGCCCTCGCCCCACGGGTAGACCCACGTGGTCCACTTGCCGGAGTCAATCTTGGATCCAGCGTTGTCGGTCTGGGCGATCACCGTAGCGCCGGCAGCAAGGGCAATCTCACAGCCCTCGACGACCTCGGGGGTGTTGCCACTGTGGCTGCAAGCAATGACCAGGGATTTCTCACCCAAGCGGCGCGGGCGCATGATATCAAACTCGCGAGCCGTATAGATATACGAAGTGAAGGTGGTTGCCTCGCGCTGCAGAAGCTCATGAGCCGGGATCAAATCGATCATGGAGCCACCGCAAGCAATCCAGTAGACGCTGTCGAACTTGCCCTTCTCGGCAATTGCCTCTTTGATCAGATCGTGTGCGTTCATATCCAGTTCCTTTCTTGTTTGGTCCGCAATCAATGACGTTGGCTGCGTGGCCGATAGTTGGTTTAGTCAATCAGATATTTCTCGAATGCGGCCATGTTCTTGGCATCTGCCGCCGCCGGGTCATCGTAGTAACGCCCGTCCGTGATTTCCTGGCCCAGCATGCCATCGAAACCATGGGCATTAAGCGTAGCGACGAAGGCGTCCATATCGTGCTTGCCATCGCCCCACACCAGATGGCCATACGGGTCACCGTCGATAAAGTGCATCTCGTGAATTGCCCCATCACCAAAGGCGGCAAACCAGTCCTCGAGCGTCTCGCCCGCAACGCCCATCGCGGTTGTATCAACCATGGGCTGTAAGTACGGGCTCGCGACCTCGTCAATCATGCGCTTCGCATCGGAAACCGTCGTTACAAGGTTGCTCTCCTCGGGACGCAGGCTTTCCATCGTAAGCACCAGACCGTGCTCACCGGCATACTCCGCCAGAATGGACAAGTGCTCGCGGCTGCGCTTCCAGGCTTCCTCGCGGTCCTCGTCCCAGTCGCCCCAGCCCGAGTTGACGGACATACGGTCGCACCCAAGTACCTCGGCAAGCTCAATGCCGTGCTTAAAGTACGCCAGGCTGCGCTGTTCATGCAGCGGTTTGCGTGCGCAGTACTGCCAAGGATAGACAACATTCTCGGGGCACAGAGTACGATACCTAAGCCCACGGTCTGCAGCCTTTTTCGCCAGGACCTCAGCCTCAAAGTAGCCCGTGTGGTCGAGCGTCACATGCGGCTCCGCACACCACAGCTCAATGGACTCAAAGCCCAAACGCTGCTGCACATCAAGGAAGTAATCGAGCGACCACATGATGTAGTGGATATTCATGCCCGCAATCTGTTCGCGGCGCAGCGTCGGTTTGGATTCAGACATCTTATGCCTCCTTATTTCGATCGAACACGATTTGTCCGTCCGACATCGTCATATCAACCGAAAGATCGCGTGCGTCGCGATAATCGAGGTCGAACACATCCCGATCGAGCACGCAGATATCGGCAAGCTTGCCGACCTCAAGCGTACCCAGTTCGTCTTCGCGCATCAGATCGTACGCGCCCCCGGCAGTCCAAGCACGCAAGAGCTCGACAAGCGTCAGCGCGTTGGCCTCATTCACGGGCAGCCCATCGTCGAAGTATCCACCGCACGCGCTGTAGATTGACTCGCCCAGGCTCGGAATCAGCAGTGGCAAATCCGTACCACAGCACACCGTGCATCCGGAATCTTCCATGCCGCGGCGATTCCAGCTGTGCAAAAGTCGCGTCTCGCCAATTTGTCGACGCATCATCGACAGGCAATCCTCGCGCCGGTCCAGCGTCAAAATCTGCGGATAGACCTCGCAAATTCCACCTAACTTGCCAAACTCGACAAGATCGGTCGGATCAGAGTTCTCGAGATCGGTAATCGCATGGCGGCGAAGCAACCGTCCATGCTCGTCTCGAGGCAGCGAGGCATAGAGCGCCACGGTGCGACGAACGGCGCCATCGCCCTGGCAATGCAAGGAATATCGGAAGCCGTCAGCATCAATTGCGCGCAGCTCGTTCTCAATCAGATCCCACTCGGGCTCCTCGACAACCGTCTTGCCGGCAGCTCCCGCATCGGCCGTGTCCTCATAGGGGTCAATCATCTCGGCAAGCCCCGCCCATACGCCGCGATCGGTCATACGGTTGAAGCCAGAAAAACGAACGAACGGTCCCCGAAAGCGCTCTCGTGCCTCGCGAGCATACGACAGATTTGCACCGGCACCCACCGGCTGCGACATCATAGAGACGCGAACCGTCAGCTCACCAGATTCTTCACGGCGAGCCATTTCGTCGGCAAAACCGTAGTAGTCATCAAACGCCATCTCCTTGATGGCGGTAACGCCGCGCTCGTTAAGCATGCTCATGTAGTCCGAATACCCCGCACGTACCTCGGGCAGCGCGAGGAAATCGCTCATCATGCGCCAGATCTTCTCGGCATAGCACGCCTGGGGTGTGAAGCCGTATCGCGCACTGGCGGCAGCATTGAGAACGCAGGTCTCCGCACCCGGTGTAAAGCAGACGACAGGGATATCGCCAAAACAATCGTCAAACACAGCCGCCGTATTTGCGTTCTCGGCATCCGATGCCAACGTTTCGGGTAGGTTGTGGCCAAAAGCCGCCGCGCAATCCGGATGATCTTCTTTCCATGCACGCAAGAGCGACACGGCCTCTTTGGCATCAGCGATGCCGGACAGATCAGGCCCCAACGTCCGCAGCGCCCAGCCTGTATAGAAGGTATGCACATCGATCAGGCCAGGCATGACGGTGCGGTCGCCCAGGTCAACTACCTCGTCCGCCTGGGTCAAATACGAAGCTAGCTCACACTTGGTGCCAACAGCCTCAATTCGATTGCCACGGACCGCTACGAAACCTTCAAACGGCAGGTCCCCCGTACCGGTAAAGACGCTCTTAGACGTCAGGACCGTCAAACGATCAGACATCACAACCACCTACGCCGGAAGCATGCCAGAAATTGCCGTTACGATCAGGCCAAAGACGACCATGAAGATGAAGAACTTCCAAATGGTCTTCCACCATTGGCCAAACGAAATCTTAGCCACGCCAAGGCCGGCAACCGTCATGCCCGCCACGGGACTGATGGTGTTGATGGTCTGGTTGGCAAACTGGAGCGCGGAAACGGCCGCCTCGGGATTGAGGCCCATGAGCTCGGTCAGGGGGCCCATAACGGGCATGGTGAGTGCCGCCAGGCCAGAACTCGAGGGAACCAGCAAAGAGAGCAGGCCAAGGACGATATACATAAACGTGGTGTAGACGGCGGCGGGCGCACCGGCGAGCGCAGTAGCGAGCGCCTGGAGGATGGTGTCGATGATCATGCCGCCCTCGGCGATGACCAGAATACCGCGAGCGATACCGATAACGATGGCGGCGTACGCAAAGTCGGCGAGACCTTTAACGAACTCCTCAGCAATCGTCTGCTGGTCAAGACCGCCCAGGATACCGGCAAGCAAGCCCATGCCAAGGAACACGGCGGAAATCTCATTCATGTACCAACCCTGGGTAACAAGACCCCAGACGATAATGCCCATACCGCAAGCAAAATCGATAAGCACGAGCTTCTGACGGGTAGTGAACTCTTCCTCGATGGAGGCATCGGTCACGGAAAACTCGATACGCTTGAGCTTATCGTCCTCGTACGTAATGGACGACTCGGGGTTTTTCTTGACGCGCATGGCGTAGCGCATGGCCCATGCGATACCGACGGCAGTGAAGATGACCCAAGAAACGGCGCGCAGCCACAGTTGCGGATTGCCCTCGATGCCAATGATGCCCTGGGCGATCAAAACATTAAACGGATCGATGGTCGAAGCGCAATATCCCAGGTTAGGACCAAGGAAGCAGATGATGAATGCCGTCATCGAGTCATAACCGATACCCATCATGATGGGAATGAAGATGGCATAGAACGGCAGGGCTTCCTCAGACATACCAAACGTGGTGCCGCAAATGGACAGCAACGTCATCGTGATGGGAATGATGAGGATGTCCTTGTTCTTGAGCTTTTTAATCACGCGGCTCATGCCGGCATTCAAAGCGTTGGTCTTGGTGATGATTGCGAACGACCCGCCAATCAATAAGACGAACGCAACGACGTCGGCAGCCTCCTGGATGCCCTTAGTGGGCGCTTGCAGGACCGCGAAGATATCCTGCCCCAGATTGATGGTCTCGCCGGTCTCGGAATCGGTGTAGTTCTTATCGACCTGTTCATAGGTTCCAGCAACGGCGACTTCACGCTCGCCCGCCGCTGTCGAAATCGTCTTGCGCTGATACTGACCAGAGGGAACGATCCAAGTCAAGACCGCAAAGACAACGATCAGCAAGAACATGATCGTATAGACATGCGGTAATTTGAACTTAAAACGTCTGTTTGTCTTCTTCGCCTTCGTATCTGACATAGATACCTCCAAAGAACTCGAGACTGCATCGCATCTCGCTTCAACGTTTGCACAAGGCAAACGTTCTATGACGTTCTATAGGTTACCAGCAGCTTTTCTCGCCATCAAGATAATTTCAAACTGATTGCCGCAACGCGGTTGAACGGTTGCGTTTGCGCCGTGAACGGTATGGAAACGCCCGGTGAGATGATCCACCGGGCGCTTTCATACGCAATGTCCTAGATGTCAAAAACGTAGCGAGACCCAACGATCCGCTGACGACCGATGATAAACGGCCGCCGCTGCTCATCGAAAAAGAAGGCTTCCATATAAAACAAGGGTTCGCCAACGGGAACTGCCAACAACCGAGCGACCTCGGGCGACGCACACGCGATCTCAAGCGTGCATGGGTCGGTAAACGCGGGCGTGCGGCCCGTCAGGTTGCGCACGAACTCAAAAATGGATTGGTTAGATAGAGGTGCCGTTGATAGATAGGCGTTGTCCTCGTAAACATATATGTTGTTCTCGAGCATGACAGGGACGCCATCGGCAGTACGCACGCGCTCAACGCAGATCAAGTCAGTTCCAACGGGAACACCAAAGAACTGTGCTTCGGTGGAATCCGCCGGCAGCATCTTTCTCGAAATGACACGCGCCCCCGGTTCCATTCCGTTAACGCGGCATGCGTCCGAAAAACTCTGGACGTCATCCTTCTGGCGAATCTTGCGCTTGAGCTTGGGGGCATTGACAAACGTGCCTTTCCCCTGTCGCTTCGTTAGATAGCCCTGTTGGACGAGCTCCTCAATAGCGCGTCGCACGGTAACGCGGCCAACTTTATAGCTCTCAGCCAATTCGAATTCGTTGGGTATCCGCGCACCTGCCTTGTAGGCACCGGAGTTGATTTCGTTTTTGATGATATCGATAACCTGTTGGTACAGCGGTATCGCTGCTTTACCGTCAGTTAGCCCTTCAGTCGGTGGCATATACCCTCTCCAAGCACAATTAAGCCTAAAACGGACTTAGGGGCATTCAACAAGTCCTTAAGCCCGCATTAGCTTAAAGTATGCTAGGTGTCGCACCAAAATGTCGGCTATTTACTCATCAGACCCGAAAAACGCGCAACTACCGCGCTCCTAAGAAAGCTCAAGCAGTTCCGGCAGCTGGTCGATAATCTTATCCGCAGCATCTTGGCTAAATCCAAAGCGCTCCTCGCGCTTGGCAATCACCGTCAGGCCGGCTCGCTTACCAGCGGTAATGCCCGGAACGGAATCCTCAACGCAGCAGCAGCGATTCGCGGGCAGCCCCAGCAGGTCCAGCGCATGCAGGTAGATGTCGGGCTCGGGCTTACTCTCCTTAAACTGCTCGCCGCTCACCACGTACTCAAAGGCGTCCGACAGTCCGCATGCATGGAGCACCTCTTCGATGCTGACCATGGGAGACGAACTCGCCAGCGCCACACGGACGCCACGGCGCGGCAGCTCTCGAATCGTATCAACGGCACCCGGGTTGATCAAAGCCTGATAGTCGCGCGGGCGCTTATGCGCCCACTCGTCCCAACGGGCCAACGCTTCCTCGCCAGTGAAATGCCCCCTACCGGCGCGCTCAAACCAATCGACCAGCATATGCAGGAAGAACTGATGTGAGGTGCCAACCTGCCCGTTTA
>CAUDYH010000032.1 GCA_958453575.1 uncultured Collinsella sp. | reverse complement strand
ATGAATGCGAAGATAGGCCTCTTCATCATCATTTAAAAACAGCGGAACATGCCCCGCAAAATGGCCGTCCCTAGATTCAAGACTAATCCAGCGAATATCAGACTGATCAAGGGCGCGCCAAACAGCTGCGCGAACAGCCACAGGCATCAAAGACGACTCAAAACGCACAGTCAAATCAACAGAAGAAGCTTGGATGAGCGTTTGAGACATGGCAGACGATAGCAATCGAGCATCAGCAAGACGATCGCTGAGCAAGAAGACCTTACTTTGTTCTTCAGTTTTTAGCACATTCCCGAAGGCGGACTTCCCGCTAGCCAAGGATGGCTCTTCATTCAGATAACGCGTAAAGGCCTCGAAGAACATTTCATTTTCACGCTTAATCGACGTACAGCTAAATCTATTAGGCGAATCGCATTTTGAGCCTGAAAGAGCCTCAAGAATAGAAGAAGCAATGCCACAAGCAGAGGGCTCAGCGAGGTGGATGGTGCCCTCCGGAAAGTCGAGTAGGTTATTCTCACGGTTTATTTCAATTACCGAGAGCTTCGATGCAAGCATTTCGAAAGGCAGGCGAGAGGGATTAGTCACGCTCAACGATACGCCGGCAACACACTTGGCATAAAGCGAAGCGCATTCATCGGCAGTCAAGATGCCGAGGCTGCGTACACGTGGATCATGAATGGGAGGCATTGCGTCTTCGCCGTATAAATAAACGACAACTGCATCGTCGAGCTTGAGAAGCAATTTAATTGCATCAAGCAACATGCCAGACAAACGTCGATCCTTATTGGATTGATAAATAGCGCAGACGGCATACTCTCTGTTTAGATTTTGTTTCTGCGCAGTATATATATCGCTAACGCCAAAATCACAATATGGGACTTCATGCGAATAATAGGGTTCAACTTTTTTAGAAAGCCATCTGCCTATCGTTATGGGGTTTAGTTCATAACGATAACTTGCTTCGGCATTTAGATACATCTCCCCCATCGGATAGAACCAAGGTTCAAAATCCTGAATGAAGTAGAACTTATGGGCGCACTTCTGCATAGATGCAAAGTGCGCCGTATTCCAAGCGGTGGCGATTACTGCAAAAAAATCCTCGGGTACACTCGGTGCCACAAGAACTTCTTTAGGCGAATAATCAAACCAATCCTTTATTTCGGCCTGAACTCTATGAGCACTTTTGTATGCTTCACAGCCCGGCATAATGTAAAAGTAGTTCTCATATCCGCGAGAATCTAGAAAGGAAGCCTTGCTGCAGATGGTTCGAAAGCCGCCAGAACCCTTTGCCGGCGGAGATATTATCCAGGCAATTTGTTTCATTTAAAGCACTCAAATCGCTTCGTAGTCAAAAGGATCGAACTTATATAACGCTGCGCGCTTGGGATCTCGGGAAAAGTTAACGGAGAACCATGGATCCCCCTCAGAGAATCGCTCGGACCAGTTATGCAGCAATCGTGCCTTATCCTCAAAATGCTTATGAGAGCGAGATTTACTATCAAGGGATTTGTCAACACATGCCAAATGGTAGAGACATGCCTCTGGTGTATAGATCACCTTTAACCCAGCTTGAGAAGACTTGAAGCAAATATCAACATCCGAATAGTCAAGAAGATACGACTCGTCAAAACCACCCAGACGATTAAAATGTTCGCGTGAAATAGCTAAACAGACACCACTCACCGCCGATACATCCCTCACGGTCAATGGCATATAGATATAGCCAGGAGAAGAGCGATGAATGCCTTGCGATAGGTTGACGATTGATTCTCCAACATAAGACAAGCCTGCCTGTTGCACAATGCCGTCAAGATCGCACGTCATTGTTCCAACAACGCCAACATCCTCTCGTTGGGAAAAACCAACGAGAGTCTTTAACCACAAGGAGTCTAGTGCCTGAATATCGTCATGAACAAAGACGAGTTGCTCGCCATGCGCGGCAAGAGCACCGGCATTTCTCCATGCAGATATATTAAACGGGTCATCAAGCGCGTGAACGATATAGCGACAACGAAGTCCGGAGCTCGATTGCTGAACAGCAGCTTCCGCATCCTGCGAGCACACGAAAACAACTTCAAGATCATCAAAATCGGTATCATTGATTGAAGATACAAGAGTCGAAAGAACCGAAGAATTGCCGCGGGTGGTAACGATTAATGAACAGGACTCAGATGAAGGAACATCATAAATAGGGCTATATCTAAAAGCACGATTATGAGAGTTGACCACAGTCGCCTTGATACCGCATCTATCAAGGTGCTCCTGAACCGCTTTTATTCCAGCAAGGGTTGCATAGGGCTTACTATCGGAATTACCCGCAGTCGAATTCTCGCTCATTCTCCAGTGATACAGGATTTTAGGAACGTGATGAATCGTCCCACCAAGTTCAGCAATCTTCAGCACCATGGCATGGTCTTGGGCGCCATCCAACTCGCTGTTAGAAAGGTCAATTCTGTCCAAACATGCCCTTTTAACAGTAAGAAGGTGGCAAATATAATTGTTGTCACGAGCCATATCAAGACTAAAATCCGGCTTAAAAGTAGGATGAGCCAAAGACCCGTCAGGCAATAGCTTATCTTCATCACAATAAAGAAGATTGATTTCCGCATTTTGATTTAAAGCGCAAGCGTATTCAAATAGGATATTCGGTTCCAGGACATCGTCATGATCAAAAAAGCAAAGGTATTCGCCCTTGGCTACCTTGATTCCAACATTGGTGTTCTCAGTGATACCTAGATTGCCCTCAAGATCAGTCACTTTAATTCTAGAGTCTGCGGTCACATACTCGGAGACCAGGTCACTTAGACCATCGAAATCGGGCGTAGAATTAACCAGAATGAGTTCCCAATTAGAATACGTCTGTGCGATCACAGAATCAGCCATATCCCTGAAGAAATTCAAGGGAGTCTTATATAGAGGAACGATGATTGAAAACAAGGGCTGGTATGCAAGTTTTATTTGTGCTTGTGCCCGCGAATCGGATCCAGTCAATCTGCGCCCAGAAAACCAGGACAAATAACGGGGTTGATCGAATGCGCACGCATGATACCGATCAGCCTCATCCAAAAGCTCCTTAAGCATATCTTTCTTTAGATTGATAAACGTATCTAGATGACCAGAAGCCCTGTGCATACAAATGCACAGGCTATCCCCGACCTCCGGAATATGAAGAGAGAAATTTATTAAACTAGGATTCGCATCGACTATTAAGCTATTAAATAACAAAGATTCCCCAACAACGCAGGCTTCTTCATTAAAAGCGACGATACGATCACCCTCAAGGCAATCAGTACCCGAAAGAACACCTCTAACGATTACGCCATCAACGCAGGGAATAAAGCTCTCAATTTGGATAGAAGCGAGCGCATGCACGCCAGAACGGTCAATATTGCGAAATTGTCCACAATGCTCCGCGTGCAGCAAGCCGTTAACTTTCGACTCAATCGAAAACTTGCCAGGATTGATGCGACGCTGATAAATTATTTTATCTCCGCTAAAGAAAGAAAGAGATTGGTCGACACCAAAATCGGCAAGGACAACAATAAATTCAGTCTCTGAAAAAGGGATGATTCTTGCGGGCAGAATTTGCCCATTGGGTGATTGCGACTCCACAGCATCCGGGAAAACGGATGCGGCTTTATACAGTAGATATAGCTTGCCGTCGCCACGGCAATTTAGTTTATTGTTAAATTCGGTATTAAAAACTATGCCCATATCAGCAACACTTTCCAACAACTAAAACAAACTCGCAAATCGTAGCCAAAGCAAACGGGAATACGAGGCATATCAATATGAATCGTTTACTGTCCCCAAAGACCAAGCGGCTCTGGTTAAGAATAAACGATAGGCACGGAACCAGAAGTGGCAAAAGGTAGCGACTCTGGCAACCATTAACTGTCCCCAATCCAACGGGAGTAAAAGACACATAAAGTGCAGTTGCCACCAAAATCACCGTAAACAAAAACACAAATGAGGCCCAAAGAAATTGTGCGAGACCAATATGCTTAACGCTAATCGAATCTGCCGAAAAAAGCCCAAACAATAATAGGCAAACAGCTGGAAGTACCTGAACCAACCCACGGATTGCATTTACAGAAATCTGAGCAGCAAGCGATCCAAGGTATGCAAAGTTCAATGCATATCCAGAAGAGGTTATCGGATTTAAATAATAAGTTGAAAAATAATTGGCGAGTATTTCAGCGTAGCGCAATGGATCGGCGAGAATGAAAGCGATTTGCTGACCAGAGTTGACATCGGAGCCGCCTCGCATATCGCCAACGTTGGATCCGCTAGCCGTTGAAAACAAGAACGGAAGCGCAAAGGAGGCAAAAGCAATCAAGCCCAAAACAAACACAGCAGCATAGTAATGAACTCGTTGTTTCGAGCTAACAAAACGATTTCGCGGAACCATAAAGAAAAGACCGATTATCGGAAAATACACAGCTTTGACTGCGAGTCCTAAAAAGGTAAATAAAAATGCGAGTGATATATTGCGAACTGTAAATTCATTTAAATCACCCCATGCATACCTCAAAAAATAAGCAAAACCGAGAATGGTAAACGAAATGAGCCATGCATCATATGAGAAACACGACGCAAGAAAGATCGAGGTTGGCAGCATTCCCACAAAAGCAAATAGTCCCTTTTTCGAGGGCGTAACCTTGATTGCAATGGCAATTGCAAGACAGTAACTAAATAAATTGCAAATCCGAGCGAATTGAATCATAGAAGAAAAATCGAAATGCAGAAGGCGAGCGAGCCAAAGACCAATTGCCGAGGGAATATACCCAATGCTGCTAAGCGTATAAACGAATTCTTCATGCTTGTTAACTTGCACATGACCAGAAGCGATATCAGATCTATAGGAGCTATTCAGCTCCCTAGCATGCTCAAGAATTTCCGCTCGATCAAAATGGGAAAGAGAGGGCTCTTCATAGCCCTGCGCACGACGGACCGCTTCGTCAGTAAAGTTAATATCCGTATCAGTTTTTTGAGTTTCAAATAAATAAGATGTCGAAAGGGCATTGGAATAGTGAATTTGATCATCCCATGAAATACCCGTCGTTATCGGAGTGCTCACCACAAGGAACACACCAATTGAGAATGCAGCGATAAAGAAAGTGACGGGAAGGGCAGAGTTTCCCTTTCGAATGCCCGAGCAAGCCGTGAAAACCGAAGTTATGATTACCAGCAGGAAATAAACAACAGCATTAATGAACCCATTCACGAATGCAATCGTAGAGCAGCCAAAAACAATAAAGAATGCGATAATCAGCAGGGAAACGTAGTCGGTAGCCTTGACCCTCGCCGAAACAGAATGGAACAACGCTTTCAGAGAAAAGCCGCTTTGGAATAAATAGAGTATTGCGCAATAGAAAATCAGAAAAAAGAAAATGAGCCGCTTTTTATTCCAGTCAGCAATATTCGAGAAATGAGAAGCCGGCGAGCCAAGAACGGTGCAGCCCTCCCAGATGACCGCCACAGCAAATGCCGCAAGCAACAGGACTAATAATTGAGCGCAGCGACCAGAACAGTTGCCACGCTTTTTTTCATCATCTGAGGAAAGGAAGACACAATATGATTGCCAAATGGCAACATCTACAACGACGCAATAGAGCGCTAAAACAAACAGCTGTGAGACAGAGTGGTACACATAAAAGTGCTTCATGCACAGAAGCTCGACAATAAAGAGAAGAGCAACGAAGACGGCTTTCAGTATTTGCTTTTGGTTTACGCATCGAGACAACACGGAGCTAATTCACCTTTATCCAAATCAAGCTGCAAGGGCCCTCGAAGAATCGTTCCCAGTCATCTGGATGACAAGTATGGGCACCAAGCACTGTTCACAACTGTTGAAAGTAATATAAGTAGGGACATTCACATCCAGATGATTTATACGCCAAAGCGAAACGCATAGCCTACTTTTCCTTCTCCCTACTTAACGCAACAGCCTGAACAAGCGAGTTCAAACGCTCTTCCTGTCGAGAGAGACGAAGAGAATTGCAGAAATCACGGACCACAAGAACGGCAATAACGTAAAGGAACACGAAGTTAGAAGCCGATATGAAACCAAATAGACTCGAAAGCCACATTGCAACTTGTGGAAAAACGCCCAAAATTACAAAACTGACGCTGAATAGCAGCCAAAACAGAGAATCCAAAACTTGCATTTGGGATTTTTTTAATTTGCGCAATACGAACACGAATACCAAAACAGCGCAAACAAGAAGCAAAATACGAAGAGAGACCGGCAAATGGATCACCTAAACCACTGAACGACAAGGAGCGTAACGAAAACACGAACCATATACTGCATAGACCTAACAGGGTTAAGATAGCTCTCGCCACCTTGACGCTCGCGCATCTTAACCTGTACCTCTGAAATGGAATACCCTTGCTTCAAAAAGAGAGCGAGAGATTCTGGTTCCGGATTTAAGGTATTGTCGTAATAGTATTTCTTAAGAATATCCCGCCCAAATAGCCTAAATCCAGACGTGGGGTCACTGATTCTCTTGCCTGTCAGAATCTTTATTAGCACCGTAATCATACGCGAGCCGATCATGCGAAGCGTCTTGTCTTTGCGCACGCTTACAAACCTAGAGCCAATGACAATATCTGATCCATCAGATTGAGCCCTATCAACAAGGACCTTTATATATTCCGGACAATGCTGGCCGTCAGCATCAAACTGAACCATATAGTCATATCCATGATCAACCGCATAACGCGCAGCCGTCTGAAACCCAACGGTCAAACCACAGTTAATGGGCATATCAATGATGTCACAACCAAGATTCTTGCAGATAACTAGCGTTCGATCTCGAGACCCATCATTGATAACAACAAAATCAAACTCAGGTGCAATTTGCCTGAGCTCGCATATCGTCTTTTCTATGCATTCCTCCTCATTATAAGCAGGAATAGCGATAAGAGTTTTGGGAGTCATATACACATAAACCGATCTCTAGTTTTTCTCATTATTATAGCGAGAGATATACAAATGGTTAAATAGACACAACGAATGGTGCACCCTTGATTATCAACTTAATCCGAACACTTCCCACATTCATCCGTACATGTACGGTTGAATGTGGGAACCCGTTACCCTGAGAGCCGAACCGGTTGGCCCCGGGAGCTCGAAGGACGGCATGTCAGGAAAGAAGAAAAAGGGTTCCGGGAAGGCTACCCCGAGTGTCTACGGCAGGCTCACCAGACACGAAAGGGACACGGTCCAGAAGATGCAGGAGCTGGACGCCCGTGCGCCTCCAGGGTGATGCTCGGCGGCGATGCGGAGGCGGCGCTAGACGCCTACAGCCTGGAGGACGTGCCCATCGGAAGACTCGAACTGACGCCGAGCCTCATCGAGAGGGTACACGCAGAGAGGCGCGACGCCTCGCTGGCCTAGCCTAAAGGCAAAACGGAATAGGCGGACCGACCGTCCGGCTGAGTCTGGAAAGAGATGCCAAACTGAGGGCGGAGAATGGTCACCGGACCTATCGAACACATATCCACCGTTCCTTCAACTGGGGAAACGGAATCCCCGGGGTCCATGGGGGCCGCGGGGGCGTTCGGCTAGCCGCGGGTGCGGACTATCTGCGCAGCGTGTTCAGCTGAGATCGGGAATCAACCACGAATGGTACACACGGCATCGAGAACCCCCGCAACAAACCTCGTCCTAGATTTCAAAGCTAGCAATCTTCCGAGTGTGAACTGCATGGTTACGCCATGTCTCTCTAAGCGTAGGTGCACAACTACGAGGTTTTCTCAAAAGTTTTAATTGTAACCACACGCGCCATATTAATGACATTCATTAAATACGACTTAGAGCAAAATGGGATTTGAAGCAATTGGGAAATACCTTTTGCTCGATTACCAGAATGAATACTTCTCAACCCATTATTAAATAATGTATTTGCCTTTAGATAGTTCTCAGCTCGTCGCCGATCGAACCGCTCGGCGACGATTGTATCAATCTTATCGACATCCAGTGATCGACCCTCTTTGAAAGCTGAACGTAAACACTGAGAAACAACGAACTGTTTATACAAATTGCTACGCGAAATGCTATTAACAGTCATTCTGTATCGAATGAGCGGCTCTGGAACATTTCCAATAGTGAACCCTTCCAGCTCGGCACGCAACAGCAAGTCATAATCTTCCGCTAGCGGAACAGACCGATACCCCATTTCAAATACAGACCTTCTTCCAAACCAACTCGGATGAGGTACGCAATTTCTAATCATAAGAGAACGCCTAACGCCTTCACCCGAACTTGGAATTGAATCAACGAGATATAATTGACTACCGTCTTCGTCAATGGCGTTCAAATAAGAACCCACTAGGTCAAGCTCATGTTCTTCAAGATACGACAACTGCCGTTCAATGCGCTGCGCCTCAGAAATGTCATCTGAGTCCATTCGGCAGATATACTGACCGCGTGAGACCTTGAACGCCTTTTCCAAAGATGCAGCAAGACCAAGATTGCGTTCATTTCTCACGAGGCAAATCCTGCTGTCATGAGAGCTATAGTTTTGAGCAATGTCGTAAAGTGTGTTGTCATCTGGATTATCAAAAACAACAACCACCTCGATTCGATGGTAGGTCTGCTTTAAAATAGACACTAGTGCCTCAGTAAAATCTTTGGCGCTCTCCCTATAACAAGGCATGAGCACTGAAACCAACTGTGAATCTGTCAACTAAAACCTCCAACACCGCTGCGGGAGCAAACGCTAATGAAAACTACCGATAGTTTAATAGTCCTTCATGTGGCATATATTACAAGTGATTTCGCTTCTGGCGTGTCTACAGTGGTGCCTCAATACCTAAATGAGCAGTCAGAAATAAAGGACATGAATATAGCTCTATTAAATCTTACAAACTACAGACCTAAAGATGCGAAATATCCCGTCTTCTATCAGTCATGCATAGAAAAACTTCCTGAACCGTTTTGCAATCCGTCACTCGTAATATTTCATGAGATATATAGGCCGGATCACATTAAACTAAGCCATTGGCTCAGAAGACATGCGATCCCAT
>CAUDYH010000031.1 GCA_958453575.1 uncultured Collinsella sp. | reverse complement strand
GCCGTCGCACTACGAGGACGACACCATCGAAGTCGACCCCGCACTCGGCTGGGCAGGCACGCGCTGGAGCCATGCGCGCGACTACGCCATGCACGCTATCTCGGCGCTAACGTGCGGCGCCTTTAGCTTTTTGCTGATGCAGACGGCCGGCGTCGCGGCGCTTCCCGGCCTGGTCATTGCGGCTATCGCGATCGGAGCGGCGGCCGGCCTGGCCCCCCAGATTGGCTCGGCCATCTCGGCTGTGGGCTTTTTGGTGCTCATGGCAAACGCCACCATGCAGGCACAGGGCGTCCTGTCGATGTTGCCCGTCGCGGTGATCTTTGCCGCCGCCATGTCCGGTTGGTGGATCGCCTGGGGTCGCACCGAGGCTGCCGCGAGCGCCGCACTCACCTGTGCACTCGCGCTTGGCTGTCTGACCGGCAATACCTTCCTGGCAGCTGGGGTCACCGCCGGCGTCGCGTCATTTTGGCTCGGCCCGGCAAGCGCCGCCGCGGCAACGGGCATGGGCGCACTTTTTGCCCGTCTGGCCACGGTCGCGCTTTCAGCCGGAGGCGTGCTGGGGCTCGGTAACGTTGCCGCAGCGCTGGGAGACCCACTCCTTTGGGCTGCCTTTGTGCTGGTAGCGGCAACTGCCGCGGCGTCATCTGCGCTGCTCAACGCCCATGCCAAGCGTGCCGATCAGGGCTCAAACCTTGCCGTAATCGCCGCCATCGCTGTCGCCGGCATCGGCTGCGCAGCGGCGTCCTGTCTTGCACACCATATGGAAATTGCCAGCCTTGCAGCCGCGGTCGTCGCCAAGGCGGCGGTTGCGGGAACCCTATCCTCTATAATCGTTGGGATATGCCTATATTTGCTCGGATACCAAAGAACCTATACGGAGAGTGATCTTTCGTGAACTTCCTGAACATCTTCGAGGACCACGTGGCCGGCATCTTCGGTGCCACCCGTGCCCCGTTCTCCTTTAAGAAGCTTGCCAAGCAGGCCGCTCGCGACATGGAGGATCAGACTCTGGTGATCAACGGCGTCAACACGGCGCCGGCACTCTATACCATCCTGATCGCCGCCGACGACGATCCCATGCTCGCCCCGTTCTACCCCGAGCTTTCGCGCGAGGTCCGCGAGTTTGTGAAGGCGCAGGCCGAAAAGCGCCGCTATGTCTTTGTCGGCGAGCCCCTCGTGCGCTTTATGATCGATCCGCAGCTGCGCGCCGGCAAGTTCTCGGTCTTTGCCGAGAACGTCGATGCCCCCACGCTCGGCCGCCTGTACGAAGAAGAGCGCGCCTATCAAAACGGTCTGGGCCAAAACAACTCCGCGGCAAGCCGTGCCGCCAGCGCCCCGCGCGCCGGCCAGCAGCAGTTTGCTGCCCCGCAGCAGCAGCGCCCCGCCGCCATGCCCCAGCAGCAGCCGACGCCTCGCGCCGCCGCTCCCGACCCGCTTGCCGTGGCAGACCCCTTCGCGCCTAGCGTCCCCGACCCCGCCGCAGCACCCATCCCGGTGCCGCAGACCGTCTCGCGCGACGCGCTTGCCGGCATGGGCGGAGCCGCCGCGACCGGTGCCGCCGTGGGCCTAGGCGCCGCAGCCGGCATCGCCTCCAACATGGCGAGCACTCGCGCCCCGCAGCGCCCGCTCGCCCAGCTCGTCGACGTCGTGAGCGGCGAGAGCCATAGCATCACCTCCGCACAGGTGACTATCGGTCGCGAGCGCTCGGTTTCCGATATTGCCCTGCGCGACCCCAACGTGTCGCGCCGCCACGCCCAGCTCACCTTTACGGGCTCGGATTGGTCGATCGAGGACCTCAATTCCACCAACGGCACGCTCGTCAACAACCGCCGCATTACGCGCTGCCCGCTGCGCAACGGCGATCTGCTGACGTTTGGCCTGAGCACCTTTGAATTTAGGGGATAGTCTCTTATGAACATCGATATCGTCCTTTTTGCAGGCCGCATCGTCCTGGTCGCCCTGCTCTATATCTTCCTGTTCGCCGTCATGAAGACCGGCGTGGGACTTGTGCGCGGACAGCGCCGCGACTCGGCTATCTGGACGATCGATGTGGACAAGGGTCCGCGCGGTATCCGCGGCATCCACGTAGACATGCTCGGCCCCGTCATCGTCGGTCGCTCGCCATCTTCGGACATCTGCATCAACGAACCGTTCGTCTCGGCCTCGCATGCGCGCTTTTCGCTGCAGGGCCCGGCGCTCATCATCGAAGACCTCAACTCGCTTAACGGCACGCTCGTCAACGGCCGCCAGCTTGTGGAGCCCGCAACGCTGCGCGAGGGCGACGAAGTCCAGATTGGCGACGTGGTCATGAAGGTGAACCGTCGATGATCGACGAGGAGAACAAGTCCGCGACTATGACCGAGGCACCGGCTGCCGCCACAGCTGCGCCGGCCCACGCCGCTCCGGCGGGCTCCGCACCCGTGGAACCCGAGGACACCGTGTTCTCCCTGCCTCTTTCGCATGTAACGCATGATATTTCGGATCTCGCCGATAACGAGGACGAAGAGGATACCGTAGCGGCGCCCATCGGCGCACATGCCGCGGAACAGCCCACAGCGCCCGAAGCAACCCCGGCGCCAGCTCACTTTGCAGAGCCTGTCGCCGCGGCAATCAACGAGAGCGCTGCGGTGTTTGCGGCACCCGAGCCCGCCGCGCCGGCGTTTCCCATAGCCCCGGCATCCGAGGTTGCGCCCGTGTCTACGCCGGCGCCCGAGCCTATAGACGTCAGCCCGCAAGACGACGAGTCGACCGCCCGCGTGTCCGAGGAGCCCGACTCCCCGGACACCGGCGATTCCGAATCAAACGCCGAGACCGACACCGTCTCTCCCGGTGACACCGCCGAGATCGACGTAGCCGCCGTTGAAGCCAAGCTCAAAGACCCCGGCTCGACCATGAGCTTTGAGCCCCTGACCGAGGAGCGCATCGAGACCGACTCGACCTATGATGCCGGCACCACCACGCAACTCATGTGGGGTGCCCGCTCCGACGTTGGCTGTGTGCGCCCGCACAATGAGGATTCCTACCTGGTGCAGTCGCCGCTCTTTTGCGTATGCGACGGCATGGGCGGTCACGCCGCCGGCGAGGTAGCCTCTTCCATCGCCGTCGAGACTATTGCCAAGACGGCCCCGCAGTCCGCCGACGCAGCACGCCTGGCGGCAGCCGTCGAGGCAGCTAACGCCGCCGTAATCGAGGCGGCCCTGAACGGCCTGGGCAAGCCCGGCATGGGCTGCACAGCCACTTGCGCCTATATCGAAAACGACACGCTCGCCATCGCCCACGTGGGCGACTCTCGCGCCTACCTGCTCCACGAGGGCACGCTCATCCGCGTGACCCGCGACCACTCCTACGTGGAGGAGCTCGTGGACGCCGGCGAGATCACGGCAGACGAGGCTCGCGTCCACCCCAACCGTTCGGTCATCACCCGTGCGCTGGGCTCAGACCCCGCCATGTATGCCGACCACTTCACTCTGCATATCGAGGAAGGCGACCGCCTGATACTGTGCTCTGACGGCCTTTCGAGCATGATTCCCGATAGCGATATCGAGAACATCGCCACGCAGTCCTCAACCGCGCAAATCTGCGTTGACAACCTAGTGGACGCGGCGCTTGCCGCCGGCGGCCACGACAACGTGACCGTAGTAGTCGTTGACCTGGTTGACGATGGCGTTATGCGCGAGGCGCAACGCGTGCGTCGCCGCAACGTCACCATCGGCGTCGTCTTAGGTCTCGTCTTGGTGCTGGCGGCTGCCATCTGGGCCTACACGGGTGTCACCGGCTCGTACTACCTGGGTACCTACCAGGGCAATGTCGCCGTCTGGCGCGGCCTTCCCGGCAAGCCGCTCGGACTCAAGCTTCACTGGCTCGAAAGCGAAACCAGTATCAAGCTGTCCGACCTGCCCGAAGACACGCAAAACCGCCTCAAGGCGGGTATTCCGCAAACAAGTGTCGACGATGCGCAGGACACGATATCCAAGTACCGCCACCAGATCGACGAGGAGCAGACCCGCCAGGTGATCGACGCGCAAACGATTCGCGACAACACCAATCAGGGATCGACCTCCGAATCAGATTCCGAGAAAACCGCCGAACAGTCCGCCGAGGCCGAAGCCTCCGAAAAGAACTAGAAAGGGAGTGCCGCTTATGAGTCGCCGCAACACCGAGCTGCTCTTGCTCATCGCCTCGGCGTTCCCCGTCATCCTGCTGTATGCGATGTACGTCCTCACCGCGGGCGCTGCCATCTCCTTTGAGACGCTCGCCGTACCGATCGGCCTCTTTGCCGCCTTTGCCGCGGCCCACATTGCCGTGCGCATCTTGGCGCCCGGTGCCGACCCCGCCATCCTGCCCATTGTCTTTGTGCTTTCGGGCATCGGCATCACGTTCGTGACGCGTCTCGCCCCCGCTCTCGCCATCTCACAGCTCATCATCCTGTTTGTCTCGGTGGCCCTGATGGTGGGAACGCTCGCGTTGGTTAAGAACCTCGACGTAGTCATGCGCTACAAGTACACCTTTGGCATTATCGGCATCATTCTGTTGATGCTGCCTATCTTTATCGGCACCACGATCTCGGGCTCCAAGCTGTGGATTCGCATCGCGGGCTTTACCATCCAGCCCGGCGAGTTCGCCAAGGTCTTTATCGTGCTGTTCCTAGCCGGGTACCTGGCCGAGAACCGCGAGCTGCTCTCCATCTCCAACCGCAAGATCCTGGGCTTTAAGATCCCTCGCCTGCGACTGCTGCTGCCGCTGTTTGCCGTGTGGGGTGTGTGCCTGCTCGTCGTCGTCTTCGAACGCGATCTGGGTTCGGCCGTGCTGTTCTACACCATCTTTTTGCTGATGCTCTACGTTGCCACGGGACGATTCTCGTATGTCGTTATCGGCCTTGCGCTCTTAGCCGTTGGAGCCGTGGGCGCCTACAAGTTCCTGTCTCACGTTCAGGTGCGTTTCCAGGTTTGGGTCGATCCGTTTAAGGACGCCCAGGGCCAGGGCTACCAGATCGTCCAGTCGCTCTTCTCGCTTGCCGATGGCGGTCTGGTCGGTGTTGGTATCGGCAACGGCATGGCCAACAACATCCCTGTCGTCGAGTCCGACTTTATCTTCTCGGCCATCGGCGAGGAGATGGGCCTTTTGGGCGGCGGCGCCGTGCTCATCCTGTTTATGCTCTTTGCCGTGCGTGGCCTCACCACGGCTGCCCGCGCTAAATCCGACCTCGCCGCCTTTAGTGCCACGGGCCTTACGGCCGCCATCAGCTTCCAGGCCTTTTTAATCGTGGGCGGCGTTACCCGCCTGATCCCGCTGACCGGCGTCACCCTACCCTTTATGAGCCAGGGCGGTTCCTCGCTGCTGGCAAGCTTTATCATCGTCGCGCTCCTGCTGCGCGCCGGTGACGAGGCGACCGGACGCGAGGCCGAGCTTACCGGCACCGGCACTATGGCCGCCATCACCGATGATCAGGTCGCATCTGCCGCCGCCCCGACGGGCACGCGCTTTGCCACCTCGTCTTCCTACGGCAGCGGCAGCCATTCCGTCGGCTCGCGCATGCGCCGTCGCCTGCTCGACACGCCTGAATCCGGTGTGCTCGGCCGCGTTGCGCTCGCCAACCGTCTAACCCGTGCGGTGCTCGCCTTTACGGCGCTATTCGCCATCCTTATCGGCAACCTCACCTATGTCCAGGTCATCAAGGCCAAGGACTATCAGGACATGCCGACCAACAACCACACCATCGCCCGCTCCAAGTATATCCAGCGCGGTTCCATCATCACGTCCGACGGCGTGACGCTGGCCGAGTCGCTGCAGCAGGAGGACGGCACCTACGTACGCTCCTACCCCAACGGTAACCTGGCAGCGCACGTGGTGGGCTACGTGAGCCAGCAATACGGCACCGCCGGCATCGAGAGCGTCATGAACGATACGCTCACCGGCTCCAAGGATTACTCCAGCTGGAACAACGCCATCGCGTCGCTGGCGGGGCAGACCCAGCCGGGCAATACCGCCAAGCTCACCATCGACTCGCGCATCCAGACGGCTGCCGAGCAGGCGCTCAAGGGCTTTAAGGGCGCTGTGGTGGTCATGGATCCGCGCACCGGTGCGGTGCTCGCATGTGCCAGCTCGCCCACCTACGACAACACCAACATCGACGCCCTACTGCAGGCTGGCGGCGGCGAGGACGGCTCTATGTACAATCGCGCCATGGACGCGCTGTACACGCCGGGCTCCACGTTTAAGGTCGTTACGCTTTCCGCGGCACTCGAGACCGGCACCGCCAGCCTTACCAGCACCTACCAGGCGCCCGGCTCCATGGACATCGGCAACGCACCGGTCACCAACTATGCCAACGAGAGCTACGGCACCATCAGCCTGCAGCAGGCCTTTGCCGTGTCCTCCAACGTCGTCTTTGGCCAGGTGGCAAACGAAGTTGGCGCAAACACGCTCGTGCAGTTTGCCAACGCCTTTGGCTACGGCCAAAAGCTCGGCCAGGACCTGACCTCCGCGGCCTCCATCATGGCAGACCCGTCGCTCATGACCGAGTGGGAGACCGCTTGGGCCGGCGCCGGCCAGCCTGTCGGCATGGACCACACGCCCGGCCCGCAGACCACCGTCATGCAAAGCGCCGTGATTGCCGCCGCCATCGCTAACAGTGGCGTGGTCATGGACCCGTACTTTGTAGCCCAGGTACTCGCCCCGGACGGAACTGTGGTCAAGACCACGCAGTCCCGCTCGCTGGGTCAGGCCGTCAGCTCCGCCACGGCCGACCAGGTCAAGCAGGCCATGCTCGCCGTCGTCCAGTCCGGTACCGGCACCGATGCCCAGGTCCCCGGCGTCAAGGTCGCCGGCAAGACCGGCTCGCCCGAGACCGGCGGCACCAACGTCAACTCGACGTTCGTTGGCTTTGCACCTTACGATTCACCCACGGTCGCCATCTCGGTGGCCTTGGAGGATTACGACAAACACGACGTCAAGGCGGCCAAGATTGCCGGCATCGTCCTGACCGCGGCGCTCGCCGCACAGGGAGCGTGATGCCCATGATTGAATCGGACACCCGAGGCGCGCCGCGGCCGAAGAGTTAGCGGCAACGCGCCACACGGCCCCAGCGGCCACATCGTAGGTACTACACACATCGTTGAGCGAATAGTTATGTTAGGAGCAGGAATGGAACAGAGGGTCCTCGGGGGAAGATACCTCCTCAAGGATAAGGTGGGGACAGGCGGCATGGCGACCGTCTACCGTGCACAGGACCAGGTCCTCGACCGCACGGTTGCCGTCAAGATCATGCTGCCGCAGTATGCTGGCGACGCAACCTTCGCCGCACGCTTTAAGCAGGAGGCCCAGGCAGCAGCCGGTCTCTCCTCCCCCTATATCGTGGGCGTCTACGATTGGGGCAAGGACGGCGACACATATTACATCGTCATGGAGTACCTGCGCGGCACCGACCTTAAGAGCGGCATCAAGAGCCACGGCGCCCTCGACCCCAAGAAGGTCGCCCAGATCGGCTCGCAGATCAGCTCCGCGCTTTCGGTCGCCCACAAGCACGAGATCATCCACCGCGACATCAAGCCGCAGAACATCATGGTGCTGCCCGACGGCAACATCAAGGTGATGGACTTTGGCATCGCGCGCGCCAAGAACAGCCACCTCACGCAAGACAACAACGTGCTGGGAACCGCCCACTACGTCAGTCCCGAGCAGACCCGTGGTCAGGACCTCGGCCCCACCTCGGATATCTACTCGCTGGGCGTCGTGATGTACGAGTGCGCCACCGGCCGCGTGCCCTTTGACGGTGATGACGCCATCTCGGTCGCACTCAAGCAGGTCAACGAGCTGCCTATTCCGCCGAGCCAGATCAACTCCGGTGTCGACGCCGACCTTGAGCGCATCATCCTCAAGTGCATGGAGAAGGACCCGGCAAACCGCTTCCAGACCGCCGACGAGCTGCGTCAGGTGCTCAACAGCTACCTGTCGGGCCGTGCCGTCAACATCTCGGAGCCCACGCGCATCATCGGTGCACCCGGTGAGCTGGGCGCCACCAAGACCCGCGAGCTTTCCGACTCAACGCGCGCTATGGTTCGCCCCGTCTCGGGCGTGAGCGGCCAGAATACCGCCCGTAGCTCGGTTTCGGGCTCTACCGGCTCCTACGAGGTCGAAAAGCCCAAATCCAACAAGAACAAGATCATCGCCGCCGTGGTGGCAGCCGTTGCCGTCATCGGCATCGTGGTGACCTTTGCCACAGGACTCTTTGGCGGCGAGCAGGTCACCGTGCCCGATGTGCTGGGCAAGGACCAGCAGACTGCCGTCGAGCTGATCAAGGAAGCCGGCCTCGAGGTCGGCACCATCGACCAAAGCTACAACGACGATGTCGACGAGGGCAAGGTCGCCGAGCAGACGCCCAACGGCAACACCAAGAAGGCCAAGGGCACCAAGGTGAACCTGGTAATCTCCAAGGGTCCCAAGCCCTCCGAGAAGGTTGAGGTTCCCCAGCTTGTCGGCCTGACCAAGGACCAGGCCGAGGCCGCGCTGGCAAGCGTTGGCCTGAAGGGCAACGCCTCCGAGGAGGCCAACGAGGCCGATGAGGGCCAGGTCTTTGAGCAGGTCACCGAAGCCGGTAAGGAAGTCGCGAAGGGCACGACCATCTCGTACAAGGTCTCGAGCGGCCCGGATACCACGTCCGTCCCCGATCTGACCGACATGACCGAGGCCCAGGCGCGCAACGCCCTCGATATGGCAGGCTTTGGCGTCGACGTTAGCTACCAGGAGAACGACTCGGTTACCGAGGGCACCGTGATCAGCTGGAACCCCAGTGGCAAGCAGAAGCCCGGCGCCACGATTACCGTCGTCATTGCCAAGAAGTCCGGCAAGGCCAGTGTTCCGGGCAATCTGTACGGCAAGAGCATCTCCGCCGCCGTCACCGCGCTCAACAACGCCGGGTTCTATAACATCGGTTTCTGTGACCAGAACGGCAATCCCGTAAGCGGTAACGAGGATGCCACCGTTACGGGCGTCTCCCCCACCGGCAAGCAGTCCACCGACAGCACGATCACGCTAACAGTCGCACTTTCTGG
>CAUDYH010000030.1 GCA_958453575.1 uncultured Collinsella sp. | reverse complement strand
AGATGTCAATCCGTCAAGCATTTGGTCAGAAATTGGTCAAGTAGCGGCTGATACGGTCGGCGTCGACAACCAAAACCGATAGAAGTTTTGGCCCCAGAAGCAGGGAGGTTCCCATGGCATATTACTGGCCCCAGTACGGCGTCGCCATCGAGGTCGACGACGATCCCTATCTCCTGCCTTTCGACGAAGAGGCGTTCCCCGATACGGCGGTCTACCACGTCACCACCGATGTTATCTGCGACCCCGAGTCGTTCTCGGCGCTCGCCCACCACATCGCGCGTATCCACGACATCGAGCTCCCTCACGACTTTGACGAGCTCATCTACTCGCGCCGCCTGATGCTTCACATGCTCTTTGGAGCGGACCCGTCCACGTTCGCACGTGTCTACACCACCAAGGACGCCGCATGAGTGCGAAGAAGCCGCCCCGCCTCGCAGGACTGGGGCGTCGCAAGAAACTCGTCGTTGTCTGCCTGGCTATCGTCTGCGCCCTCATCGCCGTAGGGCTATACGCCTGGCAGTCGCAGCCCGTGCCCGAAGCGGGCGCCTCAGTCACGACGGCAGAGGGCAAATCGCGACAAGAAATCCAAGATGAGCTCGATGCCATCGTCCGCGACAACATGATGACGATTTCGGTCGCGCCGGTCGCTCAGCTACAGGAGGACGGCAAGCTGCGCGTCAACGTGCAAAACGTCCAAGACAATAAATTTCCCCAGCGATTCCGCGTCATCCAAAACGACGAGACCATGTACGAATCCGGTGTGGTCGAGACCGGCAAGACAATCGAGACGTGCCCCGCCGGCGACATCAAAGAAGGCGAGGCATACATCGAGATCCAGGCACTCGATGCCAAGACCCTCGACAGCCACGGCAATCCGACACGTGTCAAGGTACGGGTTGAGCAAGCCGAGAACTAGCTTTTTCGGCCGACGCGGCACCGCACGCAATTCACCAGCATTCGTCCAATCATCGCGGGGACGGCCCGCGGCGAATAGAAAGGAACGACCATGGACATCACCAGGAACATGAACGGAGCCAGAGCGTTCGTCGTGGGCGCAGGGCTCGCGCTCGCGCTCGCAATGGGCGCCGCCCCGACGCCAGCTCTGGCAGCCGGGCGCGTTGGAACCACGAAAGTAATGGTCAGGACCGAGATCGACAACGTAGAGTTCAAAGTTCCGACGGTTATTCCCTTCGTCGCCAAGGCCGACGGCACGCTTCAGGGCCCCTCAGAAGACGCGACCACCATCGACAATCATTCGGCCTACGGCATCCATGTCACCAACATGAAGATCGACGCCATGAACACCTGGACCATTGCCGCCGACGCCAAGGCCGGAACCGCGCAGAATTCCATCGACTTTAAGGTCGGCCCCGACGGTGCACTCCAGAACGCCAGCGCCGCAATGCAGGAGACGGGCCTCGATCTTTCCAAGAATGCAGCCTTCGACATGGGCTACCAGGGCATTGCCGGCGGCACGGACAAAATTAAGCTCAAGACAAGCGGAAACGTCGCCCGCGTCACGCGCGACATCTTCCGCGTAACCGGCGAAGGCGATCAAGTTGCAACGATCACCTGGACGGTCGAGCCCGGTGCGCACACGGCATAAGGCCGTCGCCCTGGCCGCCGCCGTCAGTATCCTAGCGTTTGGGCCAGCCATGGCCTTTGCCCAGCAAGAACAGGCGCAGGCCGCCACGCAAGTGACGGTCGACCTCTCGGAGCTCGACCGCGGCAACTGCAAGGAACCGTTGGCACAGACAGACGACAGACGATGGCTCTTGGCAGCAGGCGCCACGGCAGCAGGCGCGGGAACCGCCGGCCTCGGTCTGCACATCAAACGCAGCCAGAAACGAAACACGGACAGGCCGCACTAAATTAGCTAAGGAGACCCCATGGCATCGAAGAACCTTTTGCCCGTCGTCGCACTCTGCGGCGCGCTCGCAACCGGAACGCCTGTCGCCGCTTGGGCGACTCCCGTCATGGCAGATTCCTTACCAGCAGCCCTAAGCTCCGCACCAAATCCGTCGAGCGCCATTGCGTGCAAGCGTTTTTCGATCGCACAGGCCGCAATCTCAACCTCGGGATGCCTTCGTCGTAATACGGACGGCTCGATAGTCGTGGATATCAATCGTTCGAACAAGGCAAACGGCTCCCAGGCGGGGTGCGCCGTCTGCACATGGCGCTCGATTGTGCTCGATGCAGATGGCGATCCGTGCGATTTGGGGTTGCGCATCGATATCGCTTCGGTCGATGACTCGGCGAACGGAGCGAAGGTCGCCTTCGACGGTGCGTTTTTCGAGAAAGGAGGCGGTATATGTCTGGGCTGCGCCGCCGCGAATGCAGACGATGTGCAGCCCACCCTCTCATTCACGGCATCGCTGCGGCTGACCAAGGCGGGCACCGATGCCATCGCGGCGGGAGAAGCATCCCTGCTGTTCTACGCCGCCAGTACCGAAGACACAGACATTCATTTCGAGAAGCCGGCCGGATCGCTCAGCCTTACGCGCGGGACGGAGGCAGGCCCTATTGCGATCGATACCCACACGCTAGGCAGGCAACGCATTCTTGCCGACCCGGCGCTTCTCGAGATGGAGTGGAACGGATCCGGAGCCATCGGGATTGTCCCCTCCGCGCTTGACGCCAAGACGCTCCCCTCAAACGACGAACCCATCAACGCAACCATACAAGAAGAGAGCACGGACAAAGAAGCAGGTGCGGGCGACACGCCGTCGCCGACAAACAGCGTCCCAGCTTCTTTCGAAGCACCGAATGAGCCCGCTACCGGTCCAAACGATCCCGAGCTCGCGGACAGTCTGGGACTTGCTGATCCTCAGGAGATCGATGAAGGTAACTGCTGCGTGCTTGCCGCCCTCGACCACACAGAGGTCATCGATGCTGCAAACATCGAAGTTGCCGCCGCCAATCAGCCCGTCCGCAAGTCGGCCATCATCGCATTTCCCGAATCCATCGAAGTCGTCTTTTTGCCATCGGGCGAGGTCGTGGCCCCAACACTGCTCACCTTGTTGGGCGCCAAGAATACTCGAAACGAAATTAAAAAGGTCACGGTTGTCGACCCTGCAACCACCGCTAAACTGCGTCTATACGCCGTTGCCCCAGACGGAGGCAAGACCTTGGAATTCGATGGCGACACACTTCTAGCCTGGCGACGTCTGGACATTATGCAAGACGTCTCGTATCAGATCGAACTCGAAGGGTTTGATCGTGCCCGCGATGCCAATATCATCGCCGCGGCTATTGAATCCCCGCAGCGGCTTATGACACTGCGCTTTGACTACTACCCCTATGTCCCGACAACCACCTGAGGCTTAAATGCTGCGCATCATTCCTAATACCACTTATATAACGTATTAGATGAGTCGCGATGTGCCTCGCATTTCGTTCTGCTACGATTGCCACGTTGGCATCAATACAGGAGGGCTCATGCCGGGCTTGGGAACAATCATCAACGTTGCGCTTTTAGTTGCGGGCGGTCTTTTGGGATTAGCGGGCGGCCGCTTCATTACACCGCGCATCCAAGACACGCTCATGAAAGCATCGGGGCTGTGCGTCCTGTTTATCGGCCTGGGCGGCACCATGCAAAAGATGCTCATCATCGATGGAAAGGCGCCAGCGACCACCGGTACCACCATGCTCATCGTCTCATTTGCGCTCGGTTCGCTCATCGGCGAGGCCATCAACTTGGAGGCCGCCATCGAGAACCTTGGCGAATGGCTCAAGCGCAAGACTGGCAGTGAGGGCGATAACGAGTTCACCAACGCTTTTGTCTCGACTTCACTCACCGTGTGCATCGGCGCCATGGCCATTGTGGGATCGATCCAGGACGGCCTGCTCGGCGACTGGTCAACGCTTGCCCTCAAGGGCGCACTGGACTGCACCATCGTCTGCACCATGACGGCCTCGCTTGGCCGCGGCTGCATCTTCTCCGCCCTGCCCGTCGCCGTGTTCCAGGGGACGATCACGTTGTTTGCCGGCGCGCTCTCCCCCATCATGACCACAGCAGCCCTCAACAGCCTTTCGCTCGTAGGCTCCATGCTCATCTTCTGCGTCGGCGTCAACCTCATCCGTCCTCAGACCTTCCGCACGGCCAATATGCTTCCCTCCGTCGTCATCGCCGTCATATACGCCCTCCTGTTCTAAATCTAGCAACGCAGCGGTATCTCGAACATCTGTTTGATGCTGTGCTATGATATGAGGTCACCGTAGCTGCGTTCGAGAGGAGGAGCGGTGGCCGACCAGGACATCAAGATGCTCATCGAGCGCATTATGGCCGAGGCCCGGACCCATCAGTCCGCCCGCTTCTCAAACGAAACCTACGCAGACGAGCCGATTCTCAAAACCGGCCGACAGATGCAGAATTTCCTCCCCGACCAGTACCGTAAAATGCGCGAGATATCGCGCTGGCAGGATGACCCCAAGGGCGGTGCGGGCCGCTGGCTTTCGGAAGCCGAGCTTTTTTACCGCCAGGGCCTGCTGATGGCCGACTTTGAGGACGACTGTCCCTACAACGGCACCTTTAAGTCGTACTTTCCCACCTACAACGCCATGAGCGACCGGCAACTGCGCGGCTACTTTACCTGGCGTGCCCAAGTGCGCCGCGGAACCGTCGAGGAAACGTCTACGTCCTTTGCCTTTCTGTATCTCTATGAGCTGATCTGCGGCATTGGCGTAGATAATCCACTCGATGGTTTTAACAAGATCAAGGCTTTTTGGGATGTCTATCGCGCCTTCGAGCCCGGCATCGACCGGTTTGCGCGCGTGTGGCTGCAAGATTACGCCGTGTTCCACGGGCTCGACCCCAAGCTGCTTCGCGACTCTAAAACCGTCATGTTCGATAACGCCCTTATCGAACTGCGGCGCGCGGCACGAGACCTTGTACCGGCACCGTCCGGCCAGACCCCTAAGCGTCGCAAAACCTCCGAGCCCACGCTCCCCCTTCCGCCCGATGAGGTGCGCGAGGAGCGACTCATGGCCGCCATCAACGCCCTCTCCACGTACAACCTAAGTAGCTCGCGGCTCGACCGCAGCCACCACCGTGATCTGCGCCACGTGGCGTGCGCCGTGTATGTCCGCATGGCGCGCTACTATGACACGCACCGAAAGACCGGCATCGTGGCAAGTTTATTTGGGGAGGAGACGGCCATGCCCTACACCATGTTTGCCTCGGCCGTATTCTTTGCGCCCGAGCGCCACGAGGACTGCGAATACCGTCTGGACCCCATCCATATCTACCGTTGCCAAAACGGTTTTTGGGAATGCATGCGGATTCACGGTAGCAGGCAAAAGAGCAGCAAGCTCGGTGAAATGATGCGCGCCTGCGACCAACGCCTGCGCCTGGCGCTGGACCCCGCCCATCCCCTTAAGGAAGAAAAGGTCCCCAAATATCTGGCCAAGATTATCGATGACGAGATTGTGGCATGGCTTTCGTGGGACGCCGCACACCAGCCCGTCAAGATCGATATCGATTTGAGCCAGCTGGGGCACATTCGGAGCGCTGCCGCACAAACGCGCGAAGCGCTTTTGATCGACGAGGAACGCGAGGACGGCACGCTTGCGGATGCCGAGGTGACAGTTGCCGAACGACGGGAAGCCAAGCCCGTGGCCGGCACGATCGCCGAACCAGTCGCGACGACCATGCAGCAGGACGAGGCTAGCGAGCCGACCATCTCCACCGAGCAGTTTGGCGTCGTGGCCCCGCTCCTCGCACCAGCACCCACGTCCGCTGACACCGCGTCCGCACTCGATCCCGCCGCAGACGCCTATCTTCGAGCACTACTCGAGCAAAACGCAGCGCAGACGGCATCGGCGGTGGCGCAGTCGGGCAAGAGTGAGGACATGCTTGTCGATACCATCAACGAGGCGCTCTTTGACCTGGTGGGAGACACCGTTATCGAATTCGGCGCGGCAGGGCCGCAGATTATCGAGGACTACGAAGCAGACGTGAGAGGATACCTAGACCATGAGTGATACCGCATCCGCAGCACCCCGCGTGCCCAAGCGCGTCGCTGCCGTCATTCTCAACTCGCTCAAGGGCGGCGTGGTCCCGCGCATCGGCCTTCCTTACATCACCGTAGGGCGCGAGGTCGAGATCCGCGCCCTGCTCACCGATTTAAGTCTCATCGCCGATGGCGGCGCGAGCTTCCGCTTTTTAGTCGGTCGCTACGGCGCCGGTAAGAGCTTTTTGCTCCAGACCATCCGCACGCACGCCATGGGCGAGGGATTCGTCGTCGCCGATGCCGACTTGTCGCCCGAGCGACGCCTGCAGGGCGGTCAGGGGCAGGGCCTTGCCACCTACCGCGAGCTCATCCGCAATATATCGACCAAGACGCGCCCCGAGGGCGGTGCGCTCAACCTTATTCTGGATCGCTGGGTCGCCTCGTGTGCCAACGTCGACGAGTCGGTCGTCAATGCCCAACTGACCCCGCTCGAGGAGATGGTCCACGGCTTCGACTTCACCCGCATGCTTCGCCGCTATCGCACGGCCGTATCCGAGGGCGACGAAGAGGCCATGAGCCGCGTGACCAAATGGATCCGCGGCGAATACCGCACCAAGAGCGAGGCTCGCGCCGAACTGGGGTCCTCAACCATCATCAGCGACGATGACTGGTACGACTACGTCAAACTCATCGCGCGTTTTTTGGTTTGCAGCGGCTACAAGGGCATGCTGGTGCTCATCGACGAGCTCGTGAATCTGTATAAGATTCCCAACGCCATCACGCGCCAGTACAACTACGAGAAGATCCTGACCATGTACAACGACACACTTCAGGGCAAGGCGCAGTACCTGGGCATGATCATGGGTGGCACGCCGACCTCCATCGAGGACCGCCGCCGCGGTGTGTTTTCCTACGAGGCCCTACGCAGCCGACTCGCCCAGGGCCGCTTTGCGCGCGAGGACCTTAAGGACATGCTTGCGCCCATCATCCACCTGCAACCACTCACCTACGAGGAGTTGCTGGTGCTGATCGAAAAACTCATGCAAATTCACGCCGGCTACTTTGGCTGGACGCCCACGCTGACCGAAAACGACTTGGTTGACTTCCTCAAGATTGAGTTCGGTCGTGTGGGAGCCGACACGCACCTGACGCCGCGCGAGGTCATTCGTGACTTTATCGAGTTGCTCGACATCCTATGCCAAAACCCCGACGCCAACGTGGCCGAGCTGCTGCAAAGCGTCGGCGGCGACGCGCTGGCGCCGGCAGCCGCAACAGGCGACACCGGCACCGCAGGCGGCGACCGCAACTTCGCCGAGTTCACCATCTAACCTACCAAAAAGGGACAGGTTTATTTTGGCAGGTTTTATCTGGGCAAACGTTGAAGCAGTAATGCAGCAAGCCGTTGCCAGCCGCGTTGAGAAATTCGTTGTTGAAAGGAGGCCCCGTGAACGCCTTTGACCGCTACGCCCCGTTTATCCAAGGCTTCATCTACTCCCACGATTGGGAGAGCTTGCGCTCTATCCAGGTTGCGGCGGCAGATGCCATCTTCAACACACAGGACAATGTGCTCCTGACGGCGTCAACGGCTTCCGGCAAAACCGAGGCAGCCTTCTTTCCCATCCTGACCGAGTTTTGGGAGAACCCGCCCGCAAGCGTGGGCGCCCTCTACATTGGCCCCCTCAAGGCGCTCATCAACGACCAATTCGTCCGCCTCAACGACCTGTGCGAAGAAGCCGATATCCCCGTCTGGCACTGGCATGGCGATGTCTCACAATCACACAAGGCCAAACTCATCAAAAAGCCGAGCGGTATCCTACAGATTACGCCCGAATCGCTCGAGGCGCTCCTGATCCATAAGCACATGGCAATCCCGCGCATGTTTTGCGACCTGCGCTATGTGGTTATCGACGAGGTTCATTCGCTCATGCGCGGCGACCGCGGCGGTCAGACGCTCTGTCTTATCGAGCGACTCTCGCGCATGGCCGGCGTGCAGCCTCGCCGCATTGGCCTTTCTGCCACCATCGGCGACCCCGAGCGCACGGGCGCCTTTCTCTCACAGGGAACGGGACGCGGTTGCATCATCCCCCGCTTTGAGGAACCGCGCCGCGTGTGGCGCATCTCCATGGAGCACTTCTACAACTCGGGCCCCCAGGCTCAGCAGCGAGGATTCGTAGGCACAGGTTCACAAGAAGCCGAGGTGCTTGCTTGCGAGCGTATTGAGACGGCGGCGCCCGCGGCGCTGCCCGCATCCGGACAAGACATGTGCCACAGCGGACAGCTTACACAGGAAGAACACCGTCAACGTCGTGAGCAGGCGCGGGGCAAGGCCGCTCCCAAAGACCGTCGCACTTCCTCGGCCCCCGAGGGCGAAGTCGACATCCCACGTGCGACCGAGCAGGCGCTTCTCAACCCCACCGACACGGCGCCCGACAACGCCGACCCCGGCATGGGTTATATCTTTGAGCATACGCGCGGCCGCAAATGCCTGGTCTTTGCCAACTCGCGCGAGGAGGCAGAGGCCGTGTGCTCCATGCTGCGCAGCTACTGCGAGAGCCGGCACGAGCCCGACCGTTTCCTCATCCACCATGGCAATCTTTCGGCATCGCTGCGCGAGACGGCCGAGGAACTCATGCGCGATGAGGAGCAGGCACAGACAACCGTCACCACCTCTACGCTGGAACTCGGCATCGATATCGGCCGTCTGGAGCGCGCGTTCCAGATCGATGCGCCGTTTACCGTCAGCTCCTTTTTGCAGCGTATGGGCCGCACGGGACGCCGCGATCTTCCGCCCGAGATGTGGTTCGTCATGCGCGAGGAAGAACCCGAGCCGCGCACGATGATGCCCGAGACCATTCCCTGGAAGCTCCTCCAGGGCATCGCACTCGTACAACTCTATCGCGAGGAAAAGTGGGTCGAGCCGCCCGAGCTCGATCGACTCCCCTACAGTCTGCTCTATCACCAGACTATGTCGACGCTTGCCAGCACCGGCGAACTCACGCCGGCAGAGCTTGCCCAGCGCGTGCTCACACTCAGCTATTTCCATCGCATCTCGGCCGATGACTATCGCGTGTTGCTGCGTCACCTCATTACCATCGACCATATCCAAGTCACCGAGGGTGGCGGGCTCATCGTGGGTCTCGCGGGCGAGCGCATCATTAACAACTTTAAGT
>CAUDYH010000029.1 GCA_958453575.1 uncultured Collinsella sp. | reverse complement strand
ATACGTCGGTGAAGAACCGCTCCCAGCTCAGGTAGTCGCGGCTTTCGATATAGCTCGAAGGGTCCTTGAGGATTTTTGGAATGTCGTTGTTGGGGATGAGGCCAGATCGCAAAAGCGTCCACTCAAATGATTCAGGGAGGAACAAGCGAACGTTCTTGTAAACGCGCTGTCCGAGCACCTTTTCGATGTAGGGACCAAACGCTGCGCCGTCTCCTATGGCAAGGATGTTTTGCTCGGGACATTCGTGAATCGTTCGTTTTAGGTTCGCTACGCCGGTGGCGGTATAGCAGGGGATTCCCAGTCGGTTGCAAAGGGTGCTATAGAATTGATAGCCAGACTTGCTATCCTCGACAATTACGGCGTCAGGATTGTCGAACCCTACGTTAAGGTCCTGATACAGCATGCTTGCCGTGTGGTCATATAGCGGTTTAGTCACCGAGTAGAAGCGTCTGTCGCTCTTGCGGCCATTAATTGTCTTGCTTGTGGTGTTGACTAGCTTTAGGATCTCGTCGACGCTGTAGGGGAGTTCGTTGGCGTCGCGACGAGATATCAGAACAAAATAGTTGGACGATCCGTTGATGGCTTTGGCGAAGTCCTTTGAGTAGATAAACTCGTTGCCCTCATCTAGAAAGACGATCGAATCTTCGATGATCGACAGCTCGCGCTCCCAGCGTCTGCCGGAAAGCGTTTCGCATGGCGCGTCGCAGCTGAGTGTAACGCCGCTTTCCGGTCCTCGGTCGTTGTAGTCGCGAATCATCGAGATGAGCGTCGTTTTGCCCGTGCCGCTGTTACCGCGAATGAAGGAAATGTTGCGTTTAAAGGTGAGTGTGTATTTGACCTTTGCACGCTCTACGACAACGGTATGCGTTCCCTTCATTACTCATCAACATCCAAAAAGTCATTCGTGGCGCCGACAAACTCCTGCATGTTTCTGACGATGCGGTCATCGTTTTCAATGCGGATTTCAAAGTTCTTCCAGGGGAACTTCATGATGTGGTAAAGGGTCACCAGCACATCCTGCTCTTTGCCGATTTTGAGTAGCCAGCGGGCACAGTTGTCTCCGCAGGTAGATGCGTTGAACACCATATTTGGGAGATTGCGTACTAACAGCAGCGTCTTGACGCCGCCGGACAGTTCGAGTGGAGTGATTGAGCCTAGTTGTTTGCTTACGATGTTGTGGGGACCGATGAGCTCTGATCCGTCCACGCTTTTAATGATTTGTGCGGCCATAGGGTCTTCGAACCATGAGTCCAAGTATGAGTTCCTAAAATAGGTTTCGGTATCGTAGATGGAACCGGGATAATCTCCCAGATGGATGCTTAACATGCGCGTCTCCAGACGTTGTGTGACTGCAACGATTATATGCCAGTAATAAAATGCCGGCAGCAGCGAGGTCGCTGCTGCCGGCGCCGGAGTTTTGTTCGTGTGAATCGGTGTTAATGAATTGATCCGCGAGGCTACTTTTCGAGATACTCCCTCAGCAGCTCCAGAGCGTGCGCATACCCCTGGAGGCCCTCACCGGTGATGGTGGCGAAGCAGGCCAGGCGTGCATAGCTCACCTGGCGGAAGTCCTCGCGGGTCTCGACGGCACTGATGTGGACCTCGACGGCAGGGATGGCGACGGCCTTGAGGGCGTCGAGGATTGCCACGCTCGTATGCGTGTATGCCGCCGGGTTGATGACGATGCCGTCGACCTTGCCGTAGGCCTCCTGGATCTTGTCGACGATGCTGCCCTCGTGGTTGGACTGGAAGACCTCGACGTCGTCGAAGCCCTGTGCAGCGCCCGCTTCCTGGCAAATCTGCACTAAGCGGTCGTAGTTGTCGCTGCCATAGATGCCCGGCTCGCGAATGCCGAGCATGTTGAGATTGGGGCCGTTGATGACGAGTGCTTTCATGGTTGCTTCCTTTGCGGTTGGGCGGGCGGTGCGGCGGAATGAAAAACCACCACATAGGTTCCTGTCCCCTTTGTGGTGGTTTTGGTTAGAGAGCGGGTGGGAGGGCGTCGAGGAGGGCTTGGGCGGTGTTGGCGGCGCAATCGCGCGAGTCGATGATGTAGTCGGCCCAGGCGCGGTAGCGCGGCATGCGCTGCTCGGCCAGCTTGTCGATGCCATCGCGGGCGGTGATGGGGCGACCCTTGTGGGCGAGTTCGTCGAGCTTACGGTTGAGCATCACGATCTGGCTGTTCTGGTGCAGTAGCGGGTAGTTCTCGTCGCGCGTGACCACGCCGCCGCCGGTGGAAAGCACCAGGCCGCTGCGCTTGGAGATGTCGGCCAGCGCCGCCGTCTCCTGTTCGCGGAACGCCGCCTCGCCGCGCTCGACGATAAAGTCGGCGCAGGGCATGCCCAGGCGCTCCTCGAGGGCGCGGTCCAGGTCGATGTGCTCGCGGCCGGTGAGCAGGGCGATCTGCTCACCCACGCGGGTTTTGCCCGAGCCCGGCATGCCGATCAGGGCGATGTTCTGCTCGCGGTGAGACAGGCGCTCCGTCACGTCCAGGATGCGCCCGCGCGGGGTGACCTGGCCGGTATAGCGCTCGACGGCTTGCGCCGCCTGGGCTACAAGCATGAGCAGACCGCCGATGCAGGGGATGCCGCGACGCTCGGCCTCGAGCATGAGTCCCGTGCGAGCGGGGTTGTAAACGATATCGATGACGCCCTCGAGCGCGTCGAGGCCCTCGAGCGTGCAAGGCGCGTCGGGGCAGTGGGGGAACATACCGGCAGGCGTGCAGTTGACGAGCAACGCGGCGTCGGACTGCTGTGCGATGTTGCCGTAGTTGACCTCGCTCGCGCGTCCCACGGGCACCACGAGCGCGCCCAGGTCGCCCAGCACCATGCTGGCCGTGGTGCCGGCGCCTCCGGTGGCTCCGAGCACGAGGACCTTCTTGCCGGCAATCTCCACACCCAGCTCCTCGACCAGGCACTGGAAACCGAAGTAGTCGGTGTTGTCGCCGCGCAGACGGCCATCGGGCAGACGCGTGATCGTGTTGACGTTGCCCATGCGTTCGGCGAGCGGGCTCAGCTCGTCCAGGTAGTCCATGACGGCGCGCTTGTAGGGAATGGTCACGTTGGTGCCTTCCCACTCGTCGCCCGTCATAAAGGCCGCGAGGTCCTCGGGCTTGCGCTCAAAACGCACGTACTCAAGCCCCGCGAGCTCCTTGTAGATGGTCGGGGTGTAGCTGTGGCCCAGCACGCGGCCCAGCACGCCGTAGGGGCGGGTTGTGGCGACGTCAGTCATCTAGAGCACCTCCGTGTAGCTGCCAAAGTAGGTGAAGCTCTCGCACACCTCGTCAATCGAGTCGAGCAGGTCGTCGAGGGCTTTGCTGCCAAAGGGACAGTCCAGATCGAAGTAGAACATAAACTCAAAGTCGCGCCCGGGGATGGGGCGGCTCTCGAGCTTGATAAGGTTGATGTTGAGTGCGTAGAAGCGCTCGAGTACGCGATAGAGGGCGCCCGGTTCGTTGGCCGTGGTGATCATGAGCGAGGTACGGTTGGCGCCGGGGTAGACGCGCGGCTCGCGACTGATGACGACGAAGCGCGTGTAGTTGTTGTCCGAGTCCTGGATATTGGGCTCCAGCACCTCCAGACCATAGAGCGCCGCGCAGCTGCGCGAGGCGATGGCGGCAACGTCGGTGCGTTCGGAGCTGGCGACCATCTCGGCCGACATGGCCGTGTTGGGGTACTTGGTGGCGTGCAGGTCGTGTGCCTCGATAAAGCCGGCGCATTGGGCAATGGCCTGGCCGTGGCTGTAGACCTCGTGCACGTCCGCAAGCTTGGTGCCGGGCTTGACGAGCAAGTTGTGGTCGATTTTGAGGCGAAGCGAGCGCACGATGTGGAAGTCGAACTGGGCGAGCAGGTCGTAGACGGCGTTGACCGAGCCGGCGGTGGAGTTCTCGATGGGCAGCACGCCAAACTCGCAGAAGCCGTCGCGCACGGCGCACATGACGCCCTCGAAGGTCTCGAAAAACGCGATGTCGGGCACGTCGAAGAGCTTGCACGCGGCGATTTGGCTGTAAGCGCCCTCGACGCCCTGGCAGGCGACGGTGGCCGTTTGAGGGAAGGGCGTGTCGGAGGCTGCAGCCGTGGCGTGGGCCTTTTGCGAGACGGTGATGCCCTTGAGCTCGTTGATGTAGCGCTGCTGCTCGGCCTTGCTCATGCTCATGAGGAGACGGAACAGGGTGATGGTCTGCGCCTCGTAGCGCTCGGGCGCGCGGCTGGCGAGGTTGTTGAGCTTGGAGCGCTCACGGGCGGGGTCGAAGGCGGCCTTGCCCATCTCGATTTTTGACTTGGCGACCTCGGTGGCAATGTCCATACGCTCGACAAAGCTGTTGAGGAGCGTGGTGTCGATGCCATCGATGGCCTGGCGGATGTCAGCAAGGTCCATGGAGACCCCTTTCACGTGTCGGGGGATGTTGAGGGGTGGGTAGTTAGCGCTGGGCGGCGTCTTCGAGGAGGGCGTCCCAGATGGCAAGGGCGGCGGCTGCCTCGGCTACGGGGACAGCTCTGGGGACGATGCAGGGATCGTGGCGGCCGTGGACCGAGAGCTCGGCATTTTCCATAGCGTCCATGTCCACCGTCTGCTGCTCGCGGCCAATGGAGGGCGTCGGCTTTACGGCCATGCGCCACATGACGGGCGCGCCGGTCGAAATACTGCCCAGGATGCCGCCGGCGTTGTTGGACTCGACCTCGATCTCGCCGGTCTCGGCATCGATGCGATACGGATCATTGTTCTCGCTGCCGCGCATGGCGGCCACGGCAAAGCCCATGCCAAACTCCACGCCCTTTACGGCTGGAATGCCAAACGCGATTTGCGCGATGCGGTTCTCGATGCCGTCGAACATGGGGTCGCCGATGCCCGCGGGAAGTCCGTAGATGCCGCACTCCACGATGCCGCCGATGCTGTCAAGCTCGTCGCGCGCGGCTAGGATCTCCTCGCGCATGCGGCCGGCTGCGGCGGCGTCAATGCACGGCAGATCGTTCGTAAGGATCGCCTTGCGGTCGGCCTCGCGATAGACTATGTCGTCCATCGGCAGGTCGGAGATGCCGCCGATCTGCGCCACATGCGCCATCACTTTAATGCCGCGGGCCTCGAGTGCCTGCAGCGCAATGCCGCCGGCGATGCACAGGGGTGTCGTTAGGCGGCCGGAGAAGTGTCCGCCGCCGGCGACATCGTGCATGTTGTGATACTTCACGCGCGCAGGGAAGTCCGCATGTCCGGGACGGGGCTTGCGGCGCAGCTCGGAGTCATCCTTGGAGCGCGTGTTGGTGTTCTCGATAATCGCGGCGATGGGCGCGCCGGTGGTATGTCCATCGACAACACCGGCGATGATGTGCGCGGCGTCGGCCTCGCGGCGTTTGGTTGCGGTCTCGTCGCGACCGGGGGCGCGACGGTCGAGGAAGGCCTGCAGCTGCTCCTGGTCCACGGCGATGCCCGCCGGAATGCCATCGAGTGAGCAGCCGATGGCGGGGGAGTGCGACTGGCCGAAGATGCTTAAGTGCAAGACGTTGCCAAAGGTCGAGGACATGCTATTCCTCCTCGAGTGTGACCTTGCCGCCCAGCAGGCGGTAGTGGTCGAAGAAATCGGGATAGGACTTGTTGACGGCCTCGGCGCCGTGGATCACGACCTCGCCGGTGGCGCGGCTCGCGGCGATAGCGGCCATCATGGCGATGCGATGGTCGTTGTGCGAATCGACCTCGCCGCCGGTGAAGGCATCGACACCCTTGATGATGAGGTCATCGCCGGCAATGCGCACCTGCGCGCCCAGCGCGGTGAGCTCGCGGGTGGTGGTGACCAGACGGTCGGATTCCTTGATGCGCAGACGGGCGCAATCGCGAATAAAGGTGCGGCCCTGTGCCAGCGAGGCCACGGCCGAGATGACGGGCACCAGGTCCGGAATATCGTGGGCACTCATCTCAAAGCCGGCGAGCTTGTCGGACTGCACGGTGGCGGCGTTGGTGGAGCGCACGATGCGGGCGCCAAAGCGCGAAAGCGCGGCAAGCACGTTACGGTCGCCCTGTGCGGAGCTCAGTGACACGCCCTCGACGGTGATTGGGTCGGTGCCGATGGCACCGGCGCACAGCCAAAAGGCGGCGTTGGACCAGTCGCCCTCGACGGCTACGCTGCCGGGCGTGCGGTACGAGCCGCTGCTCACGCGGAAGTTCGTGACCTCGGGCTGGTCGTCCTTGGCCGGAATGCGCTCGACGTTGACCTCGACGCCAAAGGCCTTCATGGCCTGTATCGTCAGGTTGATGTAGGGGCGGCTCTCGATGAGGCCGGTTACCTGCACGCAGGAGGGCTGGGCCAGCAGCGGGGCTGCCAGCAGCAGGCCCGAGATGTACTGCGAGCTCACGTTGCCCGGAAGCACAAAGGTGCCCGGGCGCATGCGGCCGCTCGTCTTGAGCGGAAAACCGCCCAGACCCTGTAGGTCGCAGCCGGCGGCGATGATCTCGTCCGAGAGCGGGGAGAGCGGGCGGGCGCCCAGGCGGCCCTGGCCTACGAAGGTGGCATCCGCACCCAGCGCGCAGGCGACAGGCAGCATAAAGCGCAGCGTGGAGCCACTTTCACCGCAGTCAAGCGTGCCGCCGGCAAGGGCCTTGAGCAGGCCAAACTCAACACTCTTCATGGTGGGGTGGACCTGGAAGCCGTCCTCGACGGTCTCGATGCGAGCACCCAGTGCCGTAAGGCAGCGCACCGTGGCCTCGATGTCGGCGCAGGTGGTGTTGCAGGTGACGTGCGTCTCGCCGTTGGCAAGCGCGGCGCAGATGATGAGGCGATGCGCCATCGACTTGGACGCGATGGCGGGAACGGTGCCCTTAAGCGGGGACGGGGTGATGCGGGCTAGCATGCGGATGCGTCTCCCTTCTGGCCGAGGCCCTCGGCAATGAGTTCGTGGAAAGTGGAAAGTGGCGTGCGGTCGATGCTGCAGCGGCCAATGCCGTGCGGAATCACCAGGTCGATGGTGTCGCCCGCGCGCTTCTTGTCGTGGAGCGCCTCGGCAAAGACGGCATCGGCATCTAGGTCGCAGCGGGTCTTGAGGCCATGGCGGGCGCAGAGTTCCTCAATACGACCGGGCAGTGCGGCATCGCAAACGCCGTGCAGGGCCGCGGCGCGCGTGATGATGCCCATGCCGATCGACACACAGTTGCCGTGTCCGAGCTCAAAGTGCTCGCAGGCCTCGACGGCGTGTCCGGCGCTGTGTCCAAAGTTGAGGAGCTTGCGCTGGTTGGTTTCGCGCTCGTCGGCGACGACCACGGCGCGCTTGATGTCGATATTGCGGGCGATGATGAGCGCTACGCGGGCCACGTCGCGGTTGAGCAGCTCCAGCGTGAGCGGGGTCTTCTCCAGCTCGGCGAAGAGCTCCGGGTCGGCGATCACGGCGTGCTTGACGACCTCGCCGCAGCCGTCAGCGAACTGCTCGGGCGTGAGGGTCGCCAGGCATCCCACGTCGGCGATAACCACGCTTGGCTGCCAAAAGGCGCCGGCCAAGTTCTTGCCGGCAGCCAGGTCGATGGCGGTCTTGCCGCCCACCGACGAATCCACCATGGCGAGCAGGCTCGTCGGGATCTGCACAAACTTGCAGCCGCGCATGTAGGTGGCGGCCACAAAGCCCGCCACGTCGCCCACGACACCGCCGCCGAGTGCCACGATCACGTCGGAGCGCGAAAGCTCGTGCTCGGCCACAAACTCCAAAATGGCAACATAGGTTTCGGCGCGCTTATGGGCCTCGCCGGCTTCGAAGGTGCAGATGCTCACCTCGTAGCCTGACGCCTCCAGGCTCTGCTTAACGGGCATCTGATAGAGCGGGCCCACGTTGGTGTCCGTCACGATGACGGCGCGGGTGCCGCCGGCGGTGGTGCGGACGAGCGGACCTGCCTGCTCCAGCAAAAACGTGCCCACATGCACCTGGTAGGGGCGTGCGGTGTCGATATCGATAGTAATCGCCATAAGCTTCGGTCCTTTCGACCTGGCGTGATGGGTGGTCTAGTGGGAGGCCTCGTCGTCGAGCGCGCGCTTAATGCGGTCGCCCTCGGCAAGGAGATTCTCCAGATAGCGCTGGTCGCGGTCCTTAAGGGCGCGGCTGTAGGCGCCAAGCGATTCGATCAGATGGTCGATCTCGAAGGCGAGCGCATCGGCGTCGTCGATCATGAGCTCGGACCACATCTGAGGATTGAGGTGTGCCACGCGGGTGAGGTCGCGGTAGCTGCCGGCCGAAAAGCCGTGGTGGACCTGAGCGGTCGGGCTCTTAACATAGGCGTTGGAGACGACGTGCGCGAGCTGGCTCGTAAAGGCGATGACGCGGTCGTGCTCGGCGGCGCTCGTTACGCTGAACTTGCCAAAGCCCAGGGGACGTACCATCTCGCGCACCTGGCCCAAAAGCTCCAGCTTGAGTGCGTCGTCCACTGCGGGCGGTACAAGCACGAGCGGTGCGTCCTGGAACAGGTCGGCGCGGGAATGCGCGTAGCCCGAGAACTGCGTGCCCGCCATGGGGTGCGCGCCCACAAAGTAAAAACCGTGCTCGCGGGCAAGCTCAAAGGCGCGCTCGCACACGATGCCCTTGACGCCTACGGTGTCGATCACCACGGGGCCCATGATGGCCTCGGTGTCGGTGGCGTCGGCGAGTGCCTGGGCGTGCGCCTCGAGCCACTCGATGCAGGCCTCGGGGTAGCATGCCAGGACGATGATGTCGCACTCGCCGAGCGTCTCGTCGTTGAGCTCGCCGGCGACGGTGCCCATGCTGGCGGCCGTCATGACGTCATCGTCGGGGTCCCAGGCCAGCACGCGGACGCCCGCCTGCGCATAGCCGCGGGCAAAGCTGCCGCCGATGAGGCCCAGGCCCACGATGCCGGCGCATTTGGGACCGCCCTGGTTAACGCGCGCGTTTCTCACCGTACCCATGGGCTACTCCATGGTCTCTTGGCAGACGACCTCGCGGATGGCGCGGATGCGGCGCATGGTGTCGTCGAACTGGTCGGGGGTGAGGGCCTGAGCGCCGTCGGACCATGCGCGGCTGGGCTCGTCGTGGACTTCGATCTCCAGACCGTTGGCGCCGCAGGCGGTCGCCGCGAGTGCCATGGGCTCAACGTAGCGGGTGTAGCCGGTGGCGTGGCTGGGGTCGGCAACGACGGGCAGGTGCGACAGGTGGTGCAGCACCGGCACGGCGTTGAGGTCAAAGGTGTTGCGGGTGCGGGTCTCGAAGGTGCGGATGCCGCGCTCGCACAGGATGACGTTGTCGTTGCCCTCGCTCATGATGTACTCGGCGGCCATGAGCAGCTCATCGATCGTGCCGGACATGCCGCGCTTGAGCAGAATCGGGGTCTGGGTCTTGCCG
>CAUDYH010000028.1 GCA_958453575.1 uncultured Collinsella sp. | reverse complement strand
CGTAGCGGGTGGTTTAAAGCTGGCCGCTGCGCGGCCAGCAGACTAAAGTCTTGAAAACTAAAGAGGCCCGCCACCGTAAGCGGTGACGGGCCTCAACGGCACGGTTTGCGCGCTGGCTCGAGCTACGCGTTCTTTTTGCCCAGCTTAGCCTTAACCAGACCGACCACAGTCGGGATGATCGACACGGCGACGATGCCGATAATCAGCAGCTCAAAGTGCTCCTGCACAAAGGGAATGCCGCCAAAGAAGTAGCCCAGCAGCGTAAAGACCGTCGACCAGGTAATGCCGCCCAGCACGTTAAAGATGACAAAGTTGCGCCAGTGCATGCCGCCCATGCCGGCGATAAAGGGCACAAAGGTGCGGATAAACGGGAAGAAGCGGCCCAGGAAGATGGCTAGGTGACCCCACTTGTCCAAGAAATCCTCGGACTTTTTGATGCGCTCGGGCGTCATGGCCTTCACCTTGCCCGAAGCAATGATCTTTTTGCCAAAGAAATGACCGATCATAAAGTTGCACTGATCGCCCAAGATGGCAGCGGCCCATGCGGTGGCCAGAAGCGCCACGATGTTAAAGCCGCCGTTGTGGGCAAAGAAGCCCGAGGCGAACAGCAGCGAATCGCCGGGAAGGAACGGGAAGAACACTACGCCCGTCTCGATAAAGATGATCAGGAACACGCAGCCGTAGGCCATAAGCGGGCCGGCGGCAATCCAACTGGCGATCGCGGTGCGCGGGTCTTTGAGCAACTCGGCGATAAAATTAATGAAACCCATGAAGTAAAACCTCTCAGTTGTGGGCGCGGATACGTCCAAGTTGACCAGTATACGGTTGCGGCGCCCCCTCGTGCGCAACCCCACAAAAGCATGACTCCATTACCAGCAAGTATGCATAACTGACACCTGTCACGTAAGCCGTGAAAGATTGCTCTTCCTAATCCCTAGCGAATCGCTATACTTTATTGAATCGCATTGCCATGGCGCTAAGGGAGGGCGGTCAGTGAGCTTTATCAATACCATTCGCGAGGACATCAAGACCGTCCAAGCGCAGGACCCCGCCGCGCAAAACGGTCTGGTCATTTTCCTTTCGTACCCCGGTCTTCACGCCAAGTGGAACCACGTACCCGAGCATTGGCTCTGGGAGCACGGCCACCGATCGCTCGCCCGTGTGCTCTCGCAGCTCACCCGCCATATCACCGGCGTCGAGATTCACCCTGCCGCGCAGATTGGCAAGCACTTCTTTATCGACCACGCCATGGGCGTCGTTATTGGCGAGACCACCATTGTGGGCGACAACTGCGTACTCTATCAGGGCGTCACGCTCGGCGGTACCGGCAACGAGACCGGCAAGCGCCACCCCACCCTGGGCAACAACGTCACCGTGGGCACGGGCGCCAAGGTGCTCGGCAACATTCGCATCGGCAACAACGTCAAAATCGGCGGCAACTCGGTTGTCGTCAAGGACGTGCCCGACAACTGCACCGTCGTGGGCGTGCCGGGACGCATCATCAAGCGCAACGGCTGCCGCGTGTTCGAGGAGAGCTTCGACGCCAAGCAGCATCGCGAGTACATGCCCGATGACGCTGCCGAGCAGAGTGCCCTCAACCGCCAAGGCATCACCGAGAACGCCCGCCGCGTCAAAGAACTCGAGCGAGAGGTGGCCGAGCTCAAAGCCCTCGTCGCCAAGCTCGTGGACGAGCGCTAGGAACGCAAGCGGCACAAAACGACATCGGCATCAACGCAAAAAGGCGCGCCAGGGAATTCATCCCCGGCGCGCCTTTCTTTTTGATGTGACATGCGGGACTGTCCCTTTGTCACATTATGCGAACTGACTCAGATAGAGGTCGGCATAAGCGCCCTCGGCTGCGAGCAGCTCCTTATGCGTGCCCTGCTCGATAATGTTGCCGTGGTCCATGACCAGGATGAGGTCGGCATCGACGATCGTCGACAGGCGATGCGCGATCACAAAGCTCGTGCGCCCGCGCATAAGCGCGTCCATGGCACGGCCGATGGCAAGCTCGGTGCGCGTGTCCACGCTCGACGTCGCCTCGTCCAGGATGAGAATCGCCGGGTTGTTGAGCAGCACGCGTGCGATGGTCAGCAGCTGACGCTGGCCCTGGCTGATGCTTTCGGCATCGTTGGCCACGCGCGTGTCGTAGCCCTGCGGCATGGTACGTACAAAGAAGTCGACCTGCGCGGCGCGTGCGGCCGCCACGATCTCATCGTGCGTCGCCTCGGGGCAGCCGTAGGCGATGTTCTCGGCAATCGTGCCGTCGAACAGCCAGGCGTCTTGCAGCACCATGCCAAACTGCTGACGTAGCTCGCCGCGATCCATGCGGCTCGTATCCACACCGTCGAGCGTAATGCGGCCACCGTCGATCTCGTAAAAGCGCATGAGCAGGTTGATGAGCGTCGTCTTGCCTGCGCCCGTGGTTCCCACCACGGCAATCTTCTGGCCCGGCTCGGCGGTAAACGACACGTCGCGCATAAGCGGCTTGTCGGGCGAATAACCAAAGCGCACGTGCTCAAAAGAGACGCGACCCTCAACGCGACCCGGCAGCTTGGCGGCCTCGTCCGGCAGCGGATCGGCCTCCATCTCGGGCTCATCGAGCAGGTCGAACACGCGTTCCGCACTCGCCAGCGCGCTCTGCAGCGAGTTAAAGGTAAACGACAGCTGCGTCATGGGTTCGGACGCCTCGTAGATAAACTGGAAGAACGCCTGGAACACGCCGACGGTCATGTGACCGGCAACCAGCATGCTGCAGCCCACCAGCGCGATCACGATCTGCGCCAAACGGCCGATAAAGCGCACCGCAGGGCCGACGGCATTGATCATAAAGTCGGCCTTGGTGCTCACGCGCGCCAGCTCGCCCGAGGCCTCGTGCACCTCGGCAGAGCTCTGGTGCTCGCGGTTGAATGCGCGAATCACCAGACGGCCCGAGTAGCCCTCCTCGACCGCGCTCGTGATTTTGGACACCCACTCCTGGCGCTCGCCGGTCACGTCATGTGTGCGGCGCGAGACCACTTTGGTCACCAGCAGCGACAGCGTCATAAAGAACAAAAAGACCAGCGTGAGCGGCACGCTAAACACGAACATCACGCTCACGGCGCCCACCACGGTACCGATCGACACCAGCAGCTGCAGCAGTCCGCGCTGCATGCTCTCGGACATCTTGTCCAAGTCGTTGGTCGCACGGCTGACGACCTCACCGGGACGATGCGCGTCAAAGAAGGCAAGCGGCAGACGGTTGAGCTTTTGTGCGATGCGGTTGCGTAGACGCAGGTTGAGGCGTTCGGCCACGCTCGACATCAAAAAGCTCTGGAGCGCATAGAACGAGGCAGCGGCAGTCCAGATCATAAAGTAGACGAAGATGGTCTTGCCGCAGTTCTCCCAAGTGATGTTGAAGGTGGTTCCGTTGGCAAACGCCACCTGAATGTGGCCCCACAGCTCATCGATCACGCGGGCGCTATATGCCGGCGCAGCGGTGTTAAAGATGGCGTAGAACACAATGCTCGCGAACACGATATAGAAGCGCCAATGGTCGCCGGCAGCCTCGCTCCACAGGCGGCGCACCGTCGCCCAGGTGTCGCGGGGTTTCTCGTCCTCGTCGTCCACATCGCGCATGCGCTCTGCCTCGGCGCGGGCGCGCTCGTCCTCGGCGCGTTCGTTTTCCTCGTAGAGCGCTTGGCGGCGAGCCTCGCGCTCGGCTGCGGCCTTGGCGGCGTCATCCAGCTCGGGTGCCACGGCAGCCGTTTCCTCGACCAGCCCCGCGGCAACGGCGTCATCAACGCCGCCCTGCTTCTTGAGCTCCTCGGTCATGCTACTCACCTCCCTTCATTTGCGATTCCGCGATGGCGCGGTACACCTCGCAGGTTTCCATAAGCTCGCCATGCGTGCCCAAGCCCACAACCTCGCCGTCCTTGAGCACTACGATCTGGTCGGCATGCAAGATCGTCGAGATGCGCTGCGCGATGATGAGCACCGCGGCGTCGCGCGTCTCGTACTGCAGCGCATGGCGCAGGGCCGCATCGGTCTTAAAGTCCAGGGCCGAAAAACTGTCGTCGAAGATATACAGATCGGCATGCTTCATGAGCGCACGGGCGATGGCCAGACGTTGGCGCTGGCCGCCCGAGAAGTTCGTACCGCCTTGGGCAACCGGGGTATCGAGCCCATGCGGCTGATCGAGCACAAAGGTGCTCTGGGCAACCTGGAGCGCATGAAGCATGTCGGCCTCGGTCGCACCCTCGTTACCAAAGCGCAGATTGCTTGCCACGGTGCCCGAGAACAGCCATGCCTTCTGCGGGACGTAGGCAATGCGCCCGCGAATCTCGTCTTGCGAAAGCTCGCGCAGGTCGACGCCGTCCAGGCGAATGGCACCCTTGGTGGCATCGTGAAAACGCAGCAGAAGCTTTGCCACCGTCGACTTGCCCGAGCCCGTCGAGCCCACAATCGCGGTCGTCTGACCGCGACGACAGGCAAAGCTCAGGTCGCACAGGGTGTCCTCATCGGCATCGTCAAAACGAAACGACATGTGATCGAACTCAGCGACCGCATCCGCATCGCCCCCGGAGGCAGGCGCCCCGTCACCCAGCGTACGCTCGCCGTCCACGATGCTCAGCTCAATCTCCAACACCTGCTGCGCACGGTTCAGGCACGCCGCGGCGCGCGGCAGCGTCAGCACTACCATCTGCGCCATCATCACAAAGAACAGGATCAGAAGCGCGTACTCCAGCACCGCCGAGATGCTCGCGATCTGCATGGCGTGGGCGCCCACGCGGTTGCCGCCAACCCACAGCACCGCTACCTCGGCGATGTTCATCAAAAAGAAGCTTGAGCTGTCGAGGCCCACAAACAGGTGGTTGACCTTAATGGCGTTGGCGGCGTAGTCGCTGAACACCTCGTCCAGGCGCCGCTCCTCGTGACGCTCCTTGTTAAACGCACGGATGACGCGCACGCCCACGATGTTTTCGCGCAGCACCACGTTCATGCGGTCGATAAAGCTCTGCAAGCGCATAAAGATCGGAGCCGCGTTGGCAACCGTAAAGACCGCCGCCGCCAGCACAATCGCAACCACGACGCCCAGAAGCGTGCCCATGGCAGGATCGATAAACCAAGCGAAGATGATGCCCGCCACAGCCAAAAACGGCACGGGCAGCACCAGCTGAATCGTCTGCAGAATCGCCTGCTGAATCACGTTGATGTCGTTGAGCGAGCGCGTGATCATCGATCCGGTGCCAAAGCGCTCAAAGTCGCTGGCCGCGAGCTCGAGCGACTTGTCGTACACGGCATTGCGGATATCGCAGGCCACGTTGGCGGCCAAGCGCGCCGAAAGATAGCAGCCCAGCACCGCGCCGCCGCTGGCCATGCCGGTCGCGATAAGCATGTAGAGGCCATTGCGCAAAATGTAGTCGACATCACCCGTGGTGATACCGGTGTTGACCATGTTCGCCAGCATCGTGGGAACCAACAGCGTGCCGACGTTATCAACCAGCAGCACCAGCAGCGTCACTGCGACAAGCCCTCGATAGGGCTTCAGAAACCTCATTAACAGTCGCACGACTCCCCCTCACCTTGATTCTCGGCTTGGCTCTCGGCAGCGATATGCTGCTTAAATGCCTCGCACTCCTCACCGAGCACCTGAGAGAATTTTCCGATCAAGCGCATAATCTCGCGCTGCTCACACGGCTCAAGCGCGCCAAAGGCTCGCTGCTCGGCCTTGAGTGCCGGCAGCGCATAACGCTCGGCAAACCGCATGCCCGCTTCGGTCAAACGCACAACCTTGTTCTTACGGCTGCCTTCGGCAAACTCCAACGTTGCAAAGTCCCGCGCCGTCAAGGTTTTAATGACCGAGTTGATGGTCTGCTTGCTGTAGAACCATTCGCTCGTCAGGCGGCTTACGGCAATACTGCCGCCCGCCGTGCTGGTATCGACGAGCATCCAGTAAGCGCAGTCCGAAAGACCGCAGGCGCGCGAGAACTCCGAATAGATATGGTCGAGTCCATTGAGCAACCGGTCGAAGTCGACCAGCGTAACCGCACTATTCATCTATCCCACCATTCGATTGTCCGATTTTTGACCAATTTTGTATCTCTAGATTAGTCCGAGTTTTGACTATCGTCAACAGGCTCTCCGCAAATGTTTGCACTTTTATGGCCTATCGGCAGAAAAAGACCGCCGGCGCGGGGGCAGCGCCAGCGGTCACGTGAAAATCGGGTTTTATTGCCTGTTAAGCGGCGACGGCCTCATAGACCGTAGCGCCCGAGAAGCTATCATGCAGGCTCTTGCCGGCAATCCACGGCAGCTCGACGACCTCGCAGACCGTGTTGACCAGCTCGGAGCAGTCAGTAAAGTGGCCCTTGTCGTTGAGGGCCTCGCAATCCTGAACACGCCAATAGCCATCGGTGTGCGTGATGTAGTACTCGTGATCGTTAATCGACACGAAAGCGCGCGTCTTGGAACGCAGCAGCTTCAGAAATCCTTCGAAATCGGTCTCGACGACATCTCCAGCCTGGAACATGATGTTACCTCCTGGCCCGGCGCCACCACGGCGCATTGATAAACGTTGGTACTCCTTTAGTAAAACCTTTATCAGAGGTTATGCGTTCGTCATTTAGGCAAGTGGTAAAAAACCGCAGGGTAGACGGGATAAAACGTTTAACCATCCCATTTGTTTGTCACATTCTGAAGGTACTTTTATGCAAACCTACTTTCCCAATTGGAATCTATCCTTTTGGCCGGGCAATTGACCGTCTATCGTTTGAGCCCGGCGGGTATGAACGGGACATCTGCAACGCCACCGCAAGGAGACACCATGGAGACTATCGAAGCGCTCATTCACCGCCGCAGCTGCCGCAACTACAGCGATCGTCCCGTCGAGGCCGAAAAGCTTGCACGTATTATCGAAGCCGGCCAATATGCACCGAGCGGCATGGGGCGCCAGCCGGTGACGTTTGTCGCCGTCACCGACCCCACGACCGTCAAGCGTCTCTCGCAGCTCAACGCCCAGGTCATGGGCAGCAACGGCGACCCCTTCTATGGCGCCAAGACCGTTGTGGTGGTGCTGGTTGACCGCAGCGTGCCCACACATCTGGAAGACGGCCCGCTCGCCATGGGCAACTTGCTCAACGCCGCCTATGCACTGGGTGTCGATTCGTGCTGGATTCACCGCGCACATGAGGTCTTCGACTCGCCCGAAGGCTTGGAACTGCTGGCAAGCTGGGGCCTGCCCGCCGACGGCAGCCTGCGCGGTGTCGGTCACTGCATTCTGGGCTATGCCGAGGACACGCTACCCGAGCCCAAACCCCGCCGCGACAACGTGGTGTATGTAAAGTAATTAGTTCCGCCGTTCTAACGAACGGCGGACCCGCTCGCAACTTATCTTGCCGGTGGAGTTGTCGTCGTTTCGTTCGTTTGAGTCGTTTCGGCGCCGTCGCCCTGTTCGTCCTCGTCCTTTTGCGCATCGGCGATAGTGGAAGCTGCCGCAACGATTCCGCGCTGGGGCGCGACGCCCGTCTGGACCTGTGCGCCCTCGACAACTTCTATGCCTGCATGTGCGAGCTCGGGCGATTTAAACATTGCGTCCAAGTTGGCGCCGCCGCCGGCGTAGCCAAGCGCAGCGAGTGCGATGATGATTGCTGCAACGACAGCCACGATCGGCACGTAGCGATGCCAGCCGGCGGGATTGAGCCCGCTGCGACGAGCCGCCCCGCGGCTGATGTAACCGAGCGTTCCGTCGTGCTTGAGCTTTGAGCCCACCACGCGCTTGCGGCCCCACAGCGACGACTCGGCCTGCATGGCCAAGCGAGCGCTTGCCGAAGGATAGCCATATTTAGTGCGCTTGAACGAGCCATCAAACCCCGAGGCGTGTTTGCCCCACGTCACCGATGTCGTGCGTCGGTTAACCGGCGCGGCACTCCGCCTTCTGCGGCTCGGTTTTGAAGTCTCAGCCATATGCCCTCGCACGCCGTAACCAAATCGAAACAATAACGCTTTGGACTGTAGCACACGCGTCGCGCGCGGTCACGGGCGCCTCGCTCAACGGTCATCGTCCTTCAGCAAGCGCCACAGCGTTGTACGGCTTATGCCCAGCACCTCCGCCGCACGGGTTCGGTTGCCGTGTAGATGATCTACAACCAGATGCGCGATATCTCGCTCGGTATCGGCCAGCGGTCGCAGGATATACAGGTCACTTTCGAGTGTCGGGGCGCCAAAGGTTGCGGTCTTAATCACGTCCTCTTGGGCGAGCACTTCCTCCGCCACAGCGCGGTCCACCGCGCCCGCCCCCACCAATATATACAGTCGTTCCGAGACCTCGCGGAGCTGCAGATAATTGCGCGGCCAGCGGTAAGCATCGAGCGTCTTCGTCGCCGCGGCAGACAGCGTGGGCGCTGCTGTCCCAAATGCATCAGCGAGATATTCCAAATAGCGCGCGACCTTCGTCGACGCGGCTCCCTGCTCGGCGATTGCCGGCGCCACGCTCACCGCACAGGCGAAGCGCTCGGTCACAAAAGCAGCCTGATCGCTTTCGCTACCGCCCGGCATGTCATTCGCCGTCAGCACCACATGGCAGCGCGTCGCCAACGCGGTGTCGGCCATCGTGGAAACGAGCTCGCGGAGGCGCTGGGGGCCAACCGCGTTCCAGCCCTCAATGCAAAGGGTCAGCCCCGTTTGGAACAACGGCGATTCGGCGCTTTTGAGCACATGGCGCCAACCGCGCTCGGTGAGCTCATCGAGCGCGACGGAAACAAAGGGTTGATCGGCAAAAGGGCCATCCAGATAGAGGCGCATGGCGATCTCGGCCTGGCCCGCGCCCAACTCGCCCTCGAGCATAAGGGGCACCCCGCGCGCATAGCTCTCGGCAACCGGTGCGGCTACCAAGGCCGCCCCCTCAACGATGCCGTACGCGCTCGATTCGTAGCGGGCCTCAACTTCGTCGGCGTTGAGCCACTCGATGCCCGCATGCGCCGCGGCGCCGCGCACCTCGCGGACCACGGCGACCCAAAGGCCCCCGCCCTCTTTGTCGGTGGGGCGAACGGTCAGGCTCAGGCGCGTACCCGCACGCCCCATAACCAGACGCGCGCCGTCTCCTATACGGTCGAGGCGTTCGGCAACAAAAGCCGCCACATCCCGCTCAAGCGCCGCGTCATTCATGGTCGAAATCGCGACGTCCCCACGCGCATCGATTGCCAATGCCGAGGCCCCGGCAGCAGCCAGGGCCTCGGTCAAGATGTTCAGCTTGGCATCGCTATCCATGATTTGCCCCTGTCCGCGGCGACGTGCAACCGCCGACGGTCGCACGACCGAGTGTTTCAAAATTGAACGATATTGCTCACCAAACACTATAGGGCAGAAAGCGCCGTCCTGCGAGTATAGGTGTTGCCCCGCATCGCCATCCTGGCGGGGCGATAAGAGCTCTTCGGGACTTATAAACCTGCGGACAAGCCATACCCGCAAGAGCTCCTATCGCTCCACCGCAGGCTTGCGCTCACCAGCAACCAGCAACCAGCACGCGAATAAGCTACTTCTCTACCAGATTCCCAGCACGTGCTGCATTCCCAAGCTCATGCACGCAATGCCAATCCAGCA
>CAUDYH010000027.1 GCA_958453575.1 uncultured Collinsella sp. | reverse complement strand
GGTGGCGCCGCCGATGATGCGGTCGAGCGAGTCGGCAGGCGTGGCCGCCATAAAGGGGGCACTGCCGCACAGGCCCTCGTAGATCACGCAGGCAAGGGCAAAGACATCGGCACGTTCGTCGACCGTGCCGGTCTCGATATCGAGCTGCTCGGGCGGCATGTAGCCGATGGTGCCGCCGCGCGATCCGCCAAAGCCGCCGGCGGACGACAGCCGCGCCATGCCAAAGTCGGTGATCTTTACATTGCCCGAATGGTCGATAAGCACATTGGCGGGCTTTATGTCCAGATGAAGCACGCCGTTTGCATGGGCAAAGGTGAGTGCCTGACCCAGCGCGTCGGCAATGGCCGCGGCCTCGTCAAAGGTGAGCGAGTGGCCGTCCACGCGATGCAAAAACTCGGCCAACGACATACCGTCGACATACTCCATGACCAGGTAGGCATAGGCGGTGTCGTGCGTAAAGTCGATAACCTGCACGATATTGGGATGTTGAAGCATGGCGGCGGTATGCGCCTCGCGCAGCACGTCCATGATGTCGCTGGCGGGCATGCCGGCGCCGTTGATAAGGGGGATGCGCTTAATGGCCACGCGACGGCGCAGATGCGTGTCGCGGCAAATCTCGATGGAGCCAAAACCGCCGGTCGCAAGCGTCTCGAGCGGCTGGTACCGCTTGAGCAGCTCGCGAGAGCTAGTGCCCTCCAAGGGAACGTCCGGCGAGAACCGGGCGGTATGTTGCGAGAAAAGCGGCATGGCCAACCCTCGTGCGTTTAAAGTTCGTTTGCGAGCGGCGGGCGCGGGGCCGAGCCGTTCGCGGTGGCATAGATGCTGCTAGTGTAGCACGCTCGGGTGCATGGGGAGGATAGCGGGATGCGAGGCTGCCTGTCTGGCTTGGCCTTAGCGCTTCTTCTTGTTCTTCTTCTGCTTGCGTTTGGTCTCCTGGGGCTTGTCGCCCTGCTTGGCCTCGGCGGCGGCCTTCTCGGCCTTCATTTTCTTCTTCTTGGTCTCGATGCGGAGTTTTTTGTTGATACGGGCCTTGAGGAAGGGGCCGAACTGCTCGGCATCGCCGCGGACGAAGGTGTCCTTGGGGATCGTCACGCCCTGGTCGGCGAACATGGCTACAAAGATGCGCTCGCCGTCGAGCACGTGGTCGAGCTTCTCAAACGGGAAGAACTGCGACTTGCCGCTCTTGCCCCAAACCATCAGGCCATCCTCGTTGGCGGCGACGCGGCGATAGCGGCCACCCATGGACTCGTCGGCCTCAACGGCGTCGATAAAGTCGCGGGCGAGGGTGTGGTGCAGGTTTTTGCTCCACCAGGCCAGAAAGGCGCCGAATACGATCAGCACGACGCCAAACTTGATCCAGTTGCCGCCGGCCACCAACATGCCGATGCCGATGAGCGCGGCAATCGCGGCGGCGACATACAGCGAGCCGCGACGCCTGGGCGAGGCGACCAGGCGGGCGAAGTCGGTGACCAGGTCGTTTTCGTACTGGTACTCGTTGAGGTACAGGATGCCGTCGTCGGCTGCGGCCTGCTCCTCGAGCGCGACCTCGACCTGGTCGGCTGCTTCGGAGGGAACGAGGTTGCTCTCTGCGTCTGCCATGCTCTTTGGACTCCTATCGCGGCGGGCTCGCCGTACGGGTTATTATGAATGCAGTATGCCGTGCGACCGCATGGCCGCCGCGGCAACAAGACTCAGTATACCCGGGGGAGCACCCATGGAATCGTTGTACCGAAAGTATCGCCCGCTCACCTTTGACTCCGTGGTGGGCCAGCAGCATATCGTCTCGACGCTCGAGCACGCCATCACCGAGGGGCGCCTGTCCCACGCCTACCTGTTCTGCGGACCGCGCGGCACGGGCAAGACCACCATGGCGCGCATTCTGGCCAAGGCGCTGCTGTGCCGCAATGCCGAGGCGGCGCGCGCCGAGGGTGCAAGCGGCTGCATGCCCGACGGTACTTGCGAGGAGTGCGAGCTCATTGCCGAGGGCAACCACCCGGATGTCTACGAGCTCGATGCCGCAAGCCGTACCGGCGTGGACAACGTACGCGAGGAGATCATCAACTCCGTCAACTTTGCCCCGGTGCGCGGCAAGTACAAGATCTATATCATCGACGAGGTTCACATGCTCACGACGGCGGCGTTCAACGCGCTGCTCAAGACGCTCGAGGAGCCGCCGGCGCACGTGATCTTCGTGCTGTGCACCACCGATCCGCAAAAGATTCTGGAGACCATCCTCTCGCGCTGCCAGCGCTTCGATTTCCACCGCATCGGCAACGAGGATATCGAGCATCGCCTGGCATACGTGTGCGAGCAGGAGGGCTTCGATTACGACGACGAGGCGCTCGCCATCGTGGCGCGCCATGCCAAGGGCGGCATGCGCGACGCGTTGTCCACGCTGGAGCAGCTGAGCGTCTTTGGCAACGGTTCTGTGCATGCGGACGACGCCCGCTCGCTTTTGGGCGAGGTTTCGGACCAGATCCTGGGCGAGTTTTCCCGCGCCATTGCCGATCGCGATGTTGCCGAGCTCTATGGACTGATTCGTGTGCAGGTCGAGGAGGGCAATGACCTGCTTGAGCTGACGCGCGACCTGGTGGCGCATGTGCGTGACGTGTACGTTGCCTGCGTTGCCGGTGCCCGTGCCGAGCTGTTTGAGGGCGGCTCGGAGCAGGCCGAGGCGCTTGCTGCCGAGGCCGCTGCCTTTGGCGAGCATCCTGCCGACCGCCTGGCCCGCGTGCTGACGGTGCTCGACGATGCCGCACTGGAGATGAGGGGCGCGAGCGACGTGCGCCTGGTGCTCGAGATTGCCTGCACGCGTCTGGCGCGTCCCGAGGCTGATTTAACGATTGAGGCATTGGCCGAGCGCGTGGCACGCCTGGAGGCCATGGTTGCCAACGCCGCCGTGCCGGCGAGCGTGGCTGCTGTTCAGGCCGCCGCGCCTGCAGCATCCGTACCCGCTGCTGCCCAACAGCCGACGCTCATTTCGGGCGCCCGCGCTGCCGCCCCGGCGGCATCCGCTGCCCCCGCTGCTACGTCCGCGCGCCAGGGCGGTATGCCTTGGGACCGTGGTCCGGCTGCCCAGCCTGCGCCCCGTTCTGCGTCCGTGTCAGCTTCCAAGCCTGCAGCGCCTGCGCCTCAGCCCGTTGCGGCCCCCGCGTCTGCCACCGCTCCGGCACCTAGGCCCCAGTCCAACAATGCCGCCCAGGTTGCCGCCGCCGGTGCTGCCGAGACGCCCGCGGTCGAGGATGCCGGAGAGCTGCAGCGCAAATGGGCCGAGGTTGTCGAGCGTGTCAAGGCACGTCAGGCTTCCTACGCAGGGCTTTTGCTCAACGCCCGCGCCACGGCCGACGACGGCTCCAAGCTCACGGTCTCGTTCCCCGCGGGTTCGACTTTTGCCATTAAGATGCTCGGTCGCGCCGATACGCAGTCGGTGGTCCTGCCGACGGTCTGCGCGGTCTTCGGTCGTCGTACCGTCGACTATGTCCTGGATGGGGGTGGCACGCCGGCTCCTCAACATGAGGAGCATTCTCCATCTGCACGGGCTGCGGCATCTGCGGACCCGCAACCCGTGTCCTCGGCGGCCCCTGTATCCTCGAGCGCCAGCGCGTCGCAGCAGCAAGCGGCGCCGGTAGCGGCATCGACCCCGTCGGCGCCTAAGCCCGCGGCGCCCAAACCGGCTGCTCCGACACCCGCGCCCAAGCCCGTCTCGCCCGCGCCCAAGTCGTCTGACCTGGGCAAAGCCCCCTGGCTACGCTCCGACAACCCCGCCGGCGCTCCTGCCACGGGTAAGCTCCCGACCGAGCCCGCACCTCGTGCGCCCGAGCGCTCGGCTGCCCCCAAGGCTCAGCCTGTCGCGCAGTCCGCGCCGTGGGAATCCGAGCAGGTGCCCTACGACGACGCTATGGTCGGCGGCTTCGCTGTCGATGCGAGCGGGGACGATCTGCCTCCGTTCGACGTGCCGGGTGCGGCGTCCGCGCCCAAGTCCGCTGCAACTGCCCCCAAAGAGGAGGGCGCTCCTGCAGCTCCCTGGGAGTCCAACCCCGGTGCGGGCAGCCCCTTCGGCCATCAGGGTGCAGCCCCGAGCATCCCGCAGACCGAGGACGAGGCCAAAGCCCTCATCCGCAGCGTCTTCGGCCAGTCCACCATCTTCAAACCGGTGGAGTAACCGTGCGGGCGGGTATGCTGCTCAAGAAGAGATCTCTTTGCCCGGGCGCATCTGTATTTCGGACATGTGCAACGCGGTGCCGCGTATCTCGCATTCGAGCAGACAGGTACGTGACGGTCGGCCTAGGATGCTGAGGTCGATACGATACGTCGCATGGCTGTCCGTGTGCTCGACTTGCTCGGCGTTGACGGTTGCTCCGATTGTCAAGAAAGCGCCTAGTTCGGCATCGACAATCTTGGAGTCCTTTATCTTGACCTTGAACTCTTGGTAGAGGGACGGGCTGTTGTAGTAAATGGTTCGAGTTCCGTCGGTGCACTCATCGGTCGCTTCCCATTTGACGACGGGCTGGTCCGAGCTGGCTATCAGTAGTTCTGCTCCAAAGGCTATAGCATGGGTGATGATAACCAGCAATGCCCAGCCGACAAAGAGATAGAGAACCACATATGCAACGGGGTGTTTTGAGCGGATGTTTTGGAGCACGTCGGGGGCATTCATGGGGCACCTCCAAATTGCTATCTATTGCAATCAAATTATACCCCGCCGTCATGAGCGCCGCCTCGAGCAGTGGCTCGGCATTTAGCCATTTAGTGGTACGCATTAAATGTCGGATTCCGGCTCTACAAGATTTAGCTTTCAATATTATGCAGATGCGAATTATTCAACTTTGCATAATCTATGGGTGCGGCTTGCACTCCAGGACATGTATATCGACTGAGGTAACACGTCCGCCCCGCTCTCTCGCAGCGCGCCGTGGTACGATTTTTGAGTTTGAAAGTCCCGCCGTGCTCCGGCTGCCCTTGCAGCTTGTCGCGCGGCCGCACGTAAAGGAGCCATCATGGCCGGTATGAACATGCAGCAGATGATGAAGCAGGCTCGCAAGATGCAGGAGCAGCTTGCCGCCGCGCAGGAGAACCTCAAGTCCCAGACCGTCGACGCCTCTGCCGGCGGCGGCATGGTCAAGGTGACCGTTAACGGCGAGATGGAGCTCGTCAACCTCACCATCGATCCCGATGCCCTCGATCCCGAGGACGTCGATATGCTGCAGGATATGATCATGGCTGCCGTCAACGAGGCCGTCCGCGGCGTCAACGAGCTCGCCAACAAGCAGATGGGCGCCATCACCGGCGGCCTCAACATCCCGGGCATGCCGTTCTAAGACACGCATATATATGAGTGCGAATCACAGTCTGCAAAAACTGCTCGATGAGCTGGGCCGTCTGCCGGGCATTGGTCCCAAGTCGGCCCAGCGCATCGCCTATTACCTGCTCGAGGCCGATGCCGAGGAGGCCCGCCGCCTGGCCGAGGCCATCCTGGAGGTCAAGCAGGAGGTCCACTTTTGCAGCCGTTGCTTTAACTACGCCACGGCCGACGAGTGCTCCATCTGCCAGGACCCGATGCGCGATACCACTCGCATTTGCGTGGTGGGCGAGCCGCGCGACGTCCAGGCAATCGAGCGCACGGGCAGCTACCATGGCCTGTACCATGTGCTGGGCGGCGTGATCAGCCCCATGGACAAGATTGGTCCCGAGCAGTTGCACATTCGCGAGCTGCTGGCGCGCCTGGGCCACGAGGATATCCATGAGGTCATCATCGCCACCAACCCCAACATCGAGGGCGAGACCACGGCGAGCTACCTGGCCCGCACTATCAAGCCGCTGGGCGTCGAGGTGTCGCGTCTGGCGAGCGGCCTGCCCGTGGGCGGCGACCTGGAGTATGCCGACGAGCTTACACTTGGCCGCGCCATCGAGGCCCGTCGCGCGATTTAGGTGGCGAGCCTGCTCCTGCCGTATGTTTTCCTCGCGACGCACGGGGTAGTCATAATTTCCCCGTGCGACTGTGAGTTTGTTGTGCAACAAAGATGCTTCGTATCCGCTTATCGCATGGACGCTTCCGCTCGCATCCTTAATTTGCCCATTCGTTGCGCAACCTTTTGGGTTCGCTGATACACTCAAATATGGATTTGAATGAATGCGCCGCTTCTGAGCGGCGTGTTTTTGTTGGAGGAGAACGCATGCGGCCCGGTGGCACTCAGACAAAGCGCGGCGCCGCGGTGCGCATGCGACGCCGACTGGGCTTGGCGCCGCGGGCGTACGCACTGCTATCGTGCTCGCTGGTGCTGGTCATAGCTGGCGTTTCTGCCTATGGCATGACCGTGCCGTCCATGATGCAGGCGCATGCCGCACGCGAACCGCGCGTGGGGCATGAGGTCAAAAGTGATTTGGGCACCACGACTGGATATGCTTGGGCAAGTGTGGTCGCGCATGTTGTGTTTGGCACCGACGATGCGGACGGCGCCGAGGCCCCGGACAACGAAGTCACGCTTGCCAATGGCAAAACCATCGTGCTCACCAACACCAAGATCATCGATCGGTTGTCCAACAATAGCGTGACGGCAACGGTGAATAAGGTCGAGCAGCAAAAGGAGCAGGACGCCCAGCAGTCCGGAAAGCCCGGTAGCTCGGATAATTCTGGCTCCGGCTCGGATTCATCGAGTTCGGGCGGCGGCTCTGGGGCGGGTTCCTCTACCGGAGGGTCTGGAAACGGCGGCTCGATGGGCGGCAACACTGACAACGATGCAAACTCCGGTGGCCTTTCCGCTGCTGAGGAAGAGAGCATTCACAGTTGGCTTGTGACCAAGTACAACATGCTCGACGGCTATGTTTCTCGTGCCAATGACGTGGTCTCGACCTATAACTCTACGGGAGATCCCAGACCGTGCGACAGCCTGGTCGGGGAGATGTTTGTCATTCGAGCCGAGTTCGGTCGTCAGACATTCTCGCCCCGGTCAAAGTGGTATCAGCAGTATGCCAATCTGTGGGGCTGTTACACCAACCTATGTCAATGGGTCGGCCATTACGGCGATGATGACGTCGCGCTCGGCAACTTCAACAATAACGTGGCGGCGCTTGCCCTATGATGACCGATCTTGCATCCACCACACCACAATCGCTCGGTCGCGATCCCATGGTCGGCCTGCGCCTGGCGCGTGTCGACGGGTTTGAGCCGGCCATTGCGCTCGGTCAGGACGAACTGCCTGCCTATCTGCGTCGTTTTACGATGCTGTTTGCCGACGATGCCACCATGCGCCGTGGCGGTATCGGCCGCGTGACGCGTGCCGTCAACGCCCAAGGCGAGGCCGTGGCACTCAAGCAGCTCATCTTGCCGGCGCGCGATGAGTTCGACGACGATACCGCTCACGAGGCGCTGGTCGCCAAGTTCAAGGCGGCGTTTCGCGAGGAATACGAATGCCATCGCGCCCTTTCGGGCCTTAAGGGCTTTCCCCGCCTCTATGGCTGGGGCGAGGTCGACGGTGTGCCTGCAATTGTCATGGAATGGGTCGAGGGCGAGACGCTTACCCGCTTGCGTTCGCGACTCGCCGTGGACGATGCCGGACGCCTGTCGCCGCTTGTGGCGGCGCGTCTGGGTCGCGACCTGTTCGATCTGCTCTGCCGTATGAGCCTGGTGGGCGAGGGCTTTGTCCATCGCGATATCTCGCCCGCTAATATTATGGTGCGCACGGCGCGTCTACCGCTTGACCGGCAGCTTGCCGAGGACACCTTTGACCTGTGCCTGATCGACTTTGGCTCGTCGCTGGCGCTCGAGCCTGCGTCGGCTGTGGCCGGTACCGGCGGCAAGGCGTCGTTTACGGAGCGTTATGCCACGCTGCGTCGCGCGACGGTTGCCTATGCCCCGCCCGAGATGCTCACCGACGATATTCCCGATCTGCGCGCTTTGCGTATGTCGCCGGCGATCGACGTCTATGCCGCGGCAAGCACGGTTTACGAGCTCATTGCCGGCGTCGCGCCATACGAAGCCGCGCCGAGCACTTCGGGCACCTCGGGTTCGCGCAAAAAGACGCGCGACATCGCGAGCCCCTACCGTCTCAAGATGGACACGCGGCCCGACTATCCCATTGGTGCCCATGCGCCCGGTTGTGATTTGACTCAGCTGCTTCGTCGTGAGCCCGATGTGGCGCTCGCCGCGGCCGAGCAGGCCCAGCAGCTGGGGCTTGAGCCGGATTCCGAAGAGCTGCGCGATGCGCTGGCGTTTGTCGATGCCCAGCTGTTCGACGTGGTGACGGCCTGTCTGTCCAGCCATCAAAAAGATCGTCCCGAGCCGGCGGCGGTCGAGGCGGCGCTCTCGGCGTTTTGTGACCACTATGCGCAAAATGTCGGTCGTTCGCTCCGCGGCGAGCCGCTCACGCCGTGCCCCATGGATGCGTCCGGCCGCGCGGTTCGTCGCGCGCTGATGGTCGGCGCGACGGTCGTCTGTGGCGTGGTTTGGGCTGTGGTCGTGGTTTCGGCCGCGCTGCTGGCGTCGGGCGCTCGCGTGACGGCGACTTTGGGATCGCTCGTGTGGTCTGGGTCGCTACCGGGTATTATTGCCGCACTGGCGTTGGCGCTGCCAGGCATAGCCGGCGTTGCCGCGGGGGCACTTGCGCGTGATCGGCGCTCGGGGTTCCTGCAGGGTGTGCTTGCGCTTTCTGCCTGCGAGGTTCCGGTGCTGGTTGTGGCTGCATGTAGCGTATTTTCCCAACGCGCCGTGATGGGCGGCCTTGTTGCCGCTCTGGTTGCAACCTATACGCTTACGTGGTTTTTGCTTGCGATGGGCTTTGCCTTTGAACTTCCCGTTTCGGCACCGCGACGCACAAAAGCCCAGATGGCGACTCCGCTTGCCGGTGGAGCCGCAGCTGCCCGTACTTTTGGCGGACCTGTCGAAGTATCGTCCGATTCTATTTCTACGACCAAGGAGGCCTAGGTCATGGCATCTCAAGTTGAGCTCACCCCATGCGGGGCCATGTTTGACATCTTTAAGCGCGCGGCGCATCTGAGCCATATCGAGCTGTGCGGCCTGGTGCTTTCGTCCCGTCCGCTCGCCGACGGCCGCAGCCCGCAGAGCCGAGCCGCCGATCGCTCTTGGGTTTCCCGCTTTATCGTTCGCGCGCCGGTCGGCACGCTTCAGCAGCGCTACTTTGCCGAATACGGTACCTCGGCTGCGCGTATTATGTCGCAACTGGCCCTGCGCCAGCGCAATCCCATGGACTCCACGGCTGTGATCAATATGGTGTGCGGTCCTGCAGGTGAACCGATGGTACGCGCGCTCGAAGAGTGCCACCAAGACACGAATCTCTATCGCAACGCGCTCGATCGCCTGTCCCAGGCGGCAGAACTCATGCCTGCCGAGCGCGCCGAGGCCGTGCTGGTGCTGTTTGTCGCCGTCGGCTGTTCGGCGGATGTGCGGTCCTCGGTGAACTATGCTATCGACTACGCGCACGCGACCTGTGGCGGAGGCACATCCACGCCGCGTTCGCTTGGCATGTCGCTGACTGCGGGCGAACGCGAACCCGCCCCGGCGCACCCCTTGGGCTTGCTGCGCGTACAAAACAGTTTTGTCGTGAGCGCCCCGCGCTGGATTCAGCCGAGTGAGCAGGGTGTTGAGATTGGCGCGCTGGCCACTGGTGAGGGCGATATTACCGACGTCGGCGACGATGTCTCGGCCCGCCATGCCCATATCTGGTGCGATGCTCAAAATATCTGGCACGTCGAGGACTTGTCGTCCACCAACGGAACCGTGGTGGTAAACGGGGCCACGCGCGTCTGCATTCAGGTCGAGCCCGGCCGTTCCGCCCAACTCAATCCCGGCGACGAGCTCAAGCTCGGCGAATCCACTACCTACGCCATCCTCTTCGGTGCCCTCTAGCC
>CAUDYH010000026.1 GCA_958453575.1 uncultured Collinsella sp. | reverse complement strand
CATGCCTTGCCTTTTGAATGACAAATTGTCGCCCTGGGCGGCGCGCAGCGTCGGCCGGTCCGCCGTTCGTTAGAACGGCGGAACCCTAATGTTCGATCCAGCAGCGCAGGGTCTCGCCGGCCTGCAGGTGACGCAGATTCTCCGCGGCGATGTCGACGACGTTGTTGAGCGTGGCTGCCAGGTGGAACCATCCGGAGACGTGCGGTGTGATGAGCATGTTGGGCGCATCCCACAGGGGGCTTGTCTCAGGCAGCGGCTCGGGGTCGGTGACGTCGACCGCGGCGCCGGCAAGATGTCCCGACTCCAGGGCGGCAACCAAGTCGTCAGCAACCACGAGGTCGCCGCGGCCGCCGTTGGCAAAGAAAGCGCCTGGTTTCATCGCGGCGAAGAATTCGGCGTTCGCCAGACCGCGGGTCTCGGGTGTGCTGGGCATAAAGGATGCGACGACGTCTGCCTCGGCCAGGCGCTCGGGCAGGGCGTCCATGCCGTCCATGTCCTCAAACACAATGGGGTAGACGAGCGGATGGCGCTTGATGCCGCGGACGTGTGCGCCCATGCTGCGGCAGAGCGTGGCGAAGTGGCCGCCGATATCGCCCGCGCCCAGCACCAGCACATTGGCGTTTTTGAGCGAGGTGACCGGCCCCAAATCCTCCCAGCGATGCTCACGCTGCAAGTCGTGATAGCCGGGCAGGCGCTTCATCAAGGAAAGGACCATGGCAAACATGTGCTCGCTCACGGCCTGGCCGTAGGCGCCGATTGAGCAAGACAGCTTGGCTTCAGCCGGCACGGTCCCGGCGGCAAGGTAATCGTCATAGCCGGCGGTCTGCAATTGCAACAGCTGGAGATGTTCGCATGTCGTGAGCATGTCAGGGTCGATGTTGCCCAGGATTACGTCGGCATCGGCGACCTGCTCGCGCGTGGCGGCGTCGGAGCTCGTGTAGATAAAGTCCTCGCCCGGAGCGCTCGACTCAAGAATTGCGCGATGGCGGTCGTTGACGGGCAACAAAACCAGGATGTTCACAAGCAGTCCTCTCCGCTCGACCTGCCAAAAGGGGACAGGTTTATTTTGGCAGGTTTTATCAGGCAAAACGTTCAAATAAAAACGCCGGATGCAAGACGAGCGTGCCCGTCAGCATCCGGCGCATCCACGGCTACCAGCTCAGCAGCTCGTAACCGTCCTCGGTCACCACGAGCTGTACCTCGCACTGAGCCGAATCGCTACCGTCCTTGGTGCGCACGCACCAGCCGTCACCCTTGCTAATCTTGATGTCGGGCGCTCCGGCATTGACCATGGGCTCAATGGTAAAGACCATGCCCGGAGCCATGATGGTGTCCACATCGGGTGCCTCGGTGGTAAAGCCCACAAACGGGTCCTCGTGGAACTCCTTACCGATGCCGTGTCCGCCGTACTCGCGCACCACGCTAAAGCCGGCGTCCTCGACCGTCTTTTGCACGGCCTCGGCCATCACGGACAGTGGCAGCCATGGCTTGACGGCTGCCAGACCCGCCTCCACGCTGGCGCGGGTGACGTCGACCAGGCGCTGGCGCTCGGCCGAGACCTCGCCGATGCAGAACATGCGGCTCGAGTCGCTAAAGTAGCCGTCTAGGATCGTGGAGCAGTCCACGTTGATGATGTCGCCCTCGTGCAGCACGTCCGTATCACAGGGAATGCCGTGGCAGACGACGTCGTTGATCGAGGTGCACACGCTCTTTGGGTAGCCCTCGTAGTGGAGGTCGGCCGGTGTGCCACCGTGCTCGACGGTGTAGTCGTAGATCATCTGGTCGATCTGGTTGGTGGTCATGCCCGCGGCGATGTGCTCGCCTACGTAGTCGAGCACGCCCACATTGATGGCGGCCGAGCGTTTGATGCCCTCGATGTCGGCGGGCGTCTTGTAGAGCGTGCGGGGCAGAACCTCCCAGCCCTCCTCCCACAGGCGCTCGAGGCGCTCATCAAAGGCGCTATGGCATTTCTTGTATTTCTTGCCGCTGCCGCACCAGCAAGCGTCGTTGCGGCCGGGCACGGGTCCTTTGTCATACATGGCTAACTTCCTTTCATCCGCAGCTAGTATAGCCCACCCGCAGACCAGCTCATTTGGGATGGGGCTAATTTAGCTGCTGGCGGGCGGCCGCGCTAGTAGCTCACCTGGCAGGGAATACCGAGGGCGCGCACGCGCGCGGCAATGGCGTCGAGCACCTCGGGCGCTGCTTTGGCAAGGCCGGCGACTGGTGTCTCGCGCGCGACCGTGTAGATGGTCGCCTCCTGCGGACGAATGCGCTCGAGCGCCGCGAGCCAAGGGCCGACGTACTCCTCGCCGGTGTTATCGAGAGACTTGCCCCGGTACTCACCGCTCAAAAACATCGTCTGGATAATGACATGACCGTTAAAGCCTGCGAACGTCTCGATCTGGTGCTCGACGTCATAGGGGCCAACGGGCTGGTCGAGCAGCTGGATAAACGCCGGGTCGACGGTATCGAGCTTAAGAATGTTGTCGTCGACCATCATGAGCGCATCGTGCACAGCGGGCTGGTCGGCGCGCGTGCCGTTGGAAAGCACGGCAATCTTGGTGTTGGGGGCTAGCTGATCGCGCAGCGCGACGGCGCCGGCGATGGCCTGTGGAAACTCCGGTGCGGCGGTGGGCTCGCCGTTGCCTGCGAAGGTGATTACATCGGGGGGCTCGCCCTCGGCTGCCATCTCGCGCAGCTTTGCCTCGAGCGCTTCGAGTACCACGGCAGCCGTGTTATACGGCTCATGGCAGGGGCGCTCGGCGTTGAGGCCGTTCTCGCAGTAGATGCAGTCGAACGTGCAGATTTTGCCGCTGGCCGGCATCATGTTGACGCCGAGCGAGAGACCAAGGCGACGGCTGCGAACGGGCCCAAAGATGGGGCTGGCATTCAAAAACGTAGACATAGGCATATGCTCCTCAAGACAATTGTGCCTAAGCATAGCATCGGCTCCAAAGCAAGGTGTGGGCTCTTGCTTTACAAGTTTCGTTTTTTCACGTCGCTCATGATGCCGTGCCATGAAAAGCCTCGGGTCGGGTACAGTTAATCTGTTAACAAGGCGTAAAGCAATGCGGGTCCATCCAACCGTGCTGACGTGCAACTGGATGAGCATTGATGATGGGGGCACAACATGGATTTTACGGTCGAGAATGCGGGCACCACGATTGCCTGTCGCGAATATGCCGGCCCGGATGTGTCGCCTGATACTCCTGCCTTGGTGTGCGTGCACGGCGCTTGTGTTGACGGCGTCTTTTTTGACGGTATCGCCCGCGAGCTCGCCTGTGACTACCGCGTCATTGCCTACGACCGCCGCGGCTGTGGTGGCAGCAGCGAAGCGGCAGACGGCAGCTATGATCTTGCCGCTCAGGCCGCCGACCTGCAGGCCGTGATCGAACACGTTGGCGCTCCGACAAATGTGCTTGCGCACAGCGCCGGTACGTTGGTGGCGCTGGAGCTTCTTCGCACTGAACCCCATCTCGTCGCCCGTGCGATTCTGCATGAGCCGGCTGTGTCGGCCGAAGGCGTCGGCATGGGCGCAGCTCCGGTTTTGCTCGATATGATTGCGGCTGGAAAGGTTTCAAGGGCGCTCCGGCTTTTCTTGGGAGCCCTCGGCGACTTGGACCCCGAGGCTCCTGGAACGACCGAGGCAGAAGCCAAGCATGCCCTGCGCAACGGCCGCAGTTTCATGGCAAACGAATACGGGATTACTATGACCTGCGTTCCCGATTGGGATAGCGTTCGCGCGTCGAAAACGGTGGCCGCCGTGCTCCTAGGCGAGCTCTCGATTGGCACGCCCCGCGAGGCTGGCACGCGAGCGGCTGCCGAATATCTCGATTGCCCTCTCGTGACGATCCCGGGCGCGCATAACGGTCTGCGCGATCGCCCGGCAGCGGCTGCCCGGGCTGTCCGTGGCATCCTGGGGCTCTAGCATCCGCAATAGCCAAAGCAGGCTTCATCCGCAAACGTTTCGGCCGTATTAACAAACGTGCTCAAAACCTCGCGTCTGCGGCTTCAATCGCGCCGTCTGCCAACTCATAAGAATGTGGCAGCATTCACGTGCTTACCTGCATCAGCAAGGTGTTACCCTTGTAACATTTGGAACCCACCGCTACCATGCGAAACTATCGAAAGGGCCCCATATGCTCAATAATCACGAGGTCAATCTAACCGACGAGGAGGCCGCCGCCGAGGTCGCCCGTGTCGCGAAGACCTACCCCGTGGTGCGTTTGCTGTCGGCCGATCAGATTAAGAGTGAGCCTAACTGCCTGCTCGCCGGTGATCGGTGTCCTTGTCTGCGTCAGTCAAGTCTTGAGGCTTTGGCAGACTCCGATGAGGTGTCGGAGCAACTGCTCAATGATGGCACTGAGTACCGCGCCCGTCTACGCCCTTTGAAGGTCGAGGGCGAGCCTCACGTCTTGCTGATGGTGCGTCCGATCGATGAGCAAGAGGCCGCAGAAGAGGACCTTGTCTACACCGACGTGCTGACGAATGTGCGCAATCGCCGATATTACGAGGAAAAGCTCCGTAGCACCCGCGTGAATGCCGGCGTTGCGGTGATCGACCTTGATGATTTTAGGGTCTTCAACGATACGTGTGGCCGTCATGCCGGCGACCTTGCGCTCGGTGCTGTGGCGACAGCCATACGCAGCGGAATCCGTTCGACTGACGAGCTTGTGCGCTATGGCTGCGACAAGTTTGTGGTTGTCATGCCCAATATTCCCTCCGATGACTTCACCCGTCGCCTGCATCAGGTGTCCGATGCCGTTCATTCCACGATTATTCCGGGCCATGAGTACGTGAGCTTGACGGCATGTGTTGGTGGCGTTCGCATTCATGGCGAGACGGTCGATGAGGGCGTTGGCCGCGCTGCTCAGTTACTGAGCCGCGCTAAGGCAAAAGCCGGTACGGTCGTGACCGATGCCGATTCCATCGAGGCCTTCCAAAGCGAAAAGCCTTTGGTGCTTATCGCCGATGACTCCGAGATGAACCGAGCCATTCTCAGCGAGATGCTCAAGGACGAGCATTGCATCCTCGAGGCCGATAACGGTCGTGCGGCGCTCGACATGGTCGACCGCTATGGCGATGAGTTGTCGCTCGTGCTGCTGGACATTGTGATGCCGGGCATAAGCGGCTTTGAGGTGCTGGCCGATCTGTCGCGCCGATCGGGTATCGATAATCTGCCTGTCATCATGATTTCGAGCGAAGATTCCGATGATGCGGTTCTGCGCGCGTACGAGCTGGGCGCCTCGGACTATATCAACCGCCCGTTTGACTCCCGTGTCGTGCGCCGCCGCGTAAGCAACACCATCCGCCTGTACGCCAAACAGCGCCGCCTGACGAACCTGCTGTCCCAACAGTACAACGAGCGCGTCAAGAACAGTCGCATGCTCATCGACATCATGGCCGGCGTCATGGAGCTTCGCAACGGCGAGAGCGGTAGGCACGTTACGAACATCGAAAAGCTGACCGAGCTGCTGCTTGGCTATCTGGTCCAGCGTAGCGGCACGATCTCCCTCGACAATGAGGAACGCTCCACGATCGCCCTGGCTTCGGCGCTGCACGATATCGGCAAGATGTCGATTGACGATGCGATCCTCAACAAGCCCGGGCGCCTCACGCCCGAGGAATTCGAGATTATGAAGACGCATACCACGATTGGCGCCAACATGCTGCTCGAGCTGGGCAGCCATCACGCCGGCAATGCGCTTATGGAATATGCGTACCAGATTGCGCGTTGGCATCACGAGCGCTGGGACGGCAAGGGTTATCCCGATGGCCTTAAGGGCGACGAAATTCCCATCGCCGCGCAGGTGGTTTCGGTGGCTGACGTGTACGATGCACTGACGAGCGTGCGCGTGTACAAGGACGCTATCCCGCACGAGGAGGCGATCCAGATGATCCTGGACGGTAAGTGCGGCACCTTTAACCCGCTGCTGCTCGATTGCCTGCTCGAGGTGCAAGACCAAATTGCCGAGACGTTGGCACGCCCCGCCGACGTCGTCGCGTTTCCCACGATTTAGTTTGACCAAAGGAGTTTTTAATCCATGATTTCCATGCGTGAGGCGTATGAGAAGATCGGCGCTAATTATGACGACGCGTGCGCTCGGCTGATGGGCGGGGAAATGCTTGCCCACTTTGCCCTCAAGTTTTTGGATGACGAGAGCATGGACAAGCTGGAGGCTGCCATGGCGGCAGGAGACGCCGAGAGTGCGTTTATGGCAGCGCACACGCTCAAGGGCGTGAGCCAGAACCTGGGATTCGATAATCTGTACGAGCCGGCGGTCGTGGTAACCGAAGCGCTGCGCGGCGCTGATGCCGTTGACGGCGCCCGCGAGGGGATGCATGCGTTGCAGCAGCAATATGCGGCTACGATGTCGGCTCTGCGCGAGGCGGCCGAGTAAGAGGCTGTGAGCCTTGATGACTATGAGCGTGGATAATCTCCCGTTTTAGGCCCGGTGGCGGCCTCAAAGTGGGAGATTATCCACGCTCGTTCGATACGTGTCCAAAAATCCACGCTCACCTCTTCTGATTAGTGAATTGCCTATGCACACTGTCGGGGCTTTCCGCATGCAATCCATATCGTTGTTCGATAAACCGTTCGAATAACGATAGAGTCGATGAGGGTGAGTGTATGTCCAACAGCGTTCAGCGTATGGCCAAGGCGGGCGAAAATATCAGGAAGCTCGGTTTTTGCATGGCAGCCGTTTTTGCAGGGATGCTCGTCGCTTTTGCCGCGTTGGTTGTTTACGTGATCTGGTATGCGGTTGCAAACGTTGCTTCTGTCGATTCTTTCGGTGTCGTGACGCTTCTCGATGGCGGGTGCATCGTTATCCCAAGCGGACTGTGCATGGCGCTTGTTATGGGTATTTCGCTTGTCGTTCTGTGCGGGATCAGCCGTAACATCTCGCGAGGCGTCTCGCCCTTTACCAAGACGCATGTGCGGCTTATCCGTGTTCTCGCGCTTGCCTTTGCTGTTAACGCCGCGGTTTCGCTTGTTGGTGCCTATGGATCGGTCAATCTCACCATTGGCGGACTGGAGCTTTACATCGTGCCTCATTCCTTCGTTATTGAGATTTGCCAAGGCGCTACCTTTGATGCGGGGTCGTTTATCGGCGCAGTTGTCTGTTTATTTATCTCGGCGATCTGGAGTTATGCCTCGCTGCTCCAAGAGCAGTCTGACGAGCTTGTGTAGGAGGAAACATGAGCTATCTCATCATCGAGCTTGAGACGCAGCTGCTTAAGACCGGAAAGACCAGTGCTGATCTGATTCGGGCGACGGGGCATACTCCGGCTAATATTTCAAAGCTTAGAAACGGAAAGATAAAAGCTATTCGCCTAAAGACGCTCCTCGATATCTGTGATGAGCTTGATTGTCAACCGGGAGATATTATTCAGCGCGTGAGTGAGAAAGAGCTTGAGGAGCTTATTGTTGAGCGTGCAAAAAACGTTGTGAGGCAGATGCGGGACGGCGGAGGCAATGAGGCGTCGCTTCCGACATCAGTCTTTGCTGTCGATTTGAGCGACGAGTAGCTTAAGGCGAACAACTAAAACGAAATATCAGCGTGAAGGGACCCGTGTCTAACACGGGTTCTTTCCTTTAGATTATCTTGGCAAATTTGAGTTATCGAAAAACAATAACAACTATGGAAAACGATAAAGTAAAGAAGGAACGATATGAGCGGTTTTGCTATCAAGCGGAACGGGAGGCCAATGAACGCATCGACGATAAGGCTATCAAGGGTGTCAAAGCGCTATGGGAGGCGCCGCGTTTTGCATGACGTTTCCTTCGAGGTGGATCAGTCTGAGCTTTGCGCCCTTGTTGGTGCAAACGGGGCGGGCAAAAGCACGCTTATTAAAATAGTGCTGGGCCTCTGTGAGCCATCGTCGGGGAGCGTGGAGCTCTTTGGAGGCAAGTCGAAAAAAGAGCTGAGCTTGATGCGGACGCGTGTCGGCTATGTGCCAGATTCCTGCGGAGCATACCAATCCCTCAGTGCGGCTGAGAATCTTCGGATCCGATGTGCGGAATGGGGACTCGATGAGAAACGTGAGGTTCCTCGCGTCTTGGGCCTAGTCGGGCTGGACGTCGATGAGAAAAAGAGCGTGAGCAGTTTTTCTCTGGGAATGAAACGGCGACTGGATATAGCTACGGCTTTATTGGGCGACACCGACGTACTAATTTTCGATGAGCCGGCAAATGGATTGGATCCGTTGGGCATCGAGAGTATATGGGCCCTTATCGGTCGATTGAATCGGGAGCAGGGCAAAACCATGCTTATCTCTAGCCACGACTTGGATGAGCTGGCATCGGTTGCAACAAGCTGCCTGTTTCTTCATGACGGTGAACTGCTAAAAAAGGAATCGATGGACGTCATAAGGGATGAGGCGCCATCCCTAAAAGAGTATTACAGGCGCTTGATGAAGGCGGTCTCGCTATGAAGCGGGCGATCCATCCCATAAAGGCAGATATGATGCGTTTGCACAGGATATTTCCAGCGAAGTTTGGTCTTGCGCTTATGCTGGCGTTCGGCCTTCTCTTCGGCATCTTTCTAAAAAACGGAACAACGTTGCTCGCCTTTGGCTATGGCGTTTGTGGGGAGGATATTGGTTTCCTCTGGAATGCAATCGATCCTTCTGCGCCTGATGAGTCCCTTGCGCGCAGCGCTTTTGCCGGTACATCCCTGTTCGTTCCACTCATCGTTTGTTTGGTGCTTTTACAGGAGCATGGCTATAAAGAGGGGCACCGAATTTCTTCGGCAAGAGGTCTCAACCGCTTTTATGGGGCTCTAGCCCATGCATTTTCGTCTGCTTTAATAATTGGCGCAGCGTATAGCGCGCTTTGCCTTCTTCTTTTTGCAATAGCCATAATACGTGGAGGGCATAACTACTCGCACAACATACTAACTGTATTTTTGCCTGCAATGATAGTCAACGCCGTATTGGTGATATCGGTTGCGCTGGAGACGGTGACCATCTATCGGATAACGGGCAGCGCTGTATTGAGTGGGGCCGTGGTGATAGTCGGATTTGTCATGAGCTTGACGCTCTACGGAGCCTTCCTTCAGGCACCTATACCATCCTTGCGATGGATCTTCTTCCTTCCGGGGCCGTACCTTGGAGTCGGATGTGCCCTTGGGTATAGCGATATGGGGCAGCTGACGCTTCTGGGATATGGCGTGGCAGCCAGCTGTCTATCGGTATTGATTTACGCTCTCTTGAGCTTTCGCGCTGGGGGTGTGCTCAATGGATCGTCAGATTAAAAGACTTCTCCAGTCAGAATTGAAGCATGTGAGCAAATGGGCGTACGCCTTAATCCTGGTAATTTATGCGTACATGGTGATATTGCAGCTTAATTCTTTCCCGATGTGGTTCTGTAGCCTCCGTGAGAACAGTTTCTTGGGTTTTTTCCCAGACCCGACGCTTCGGCTATCGGCGGAGGATGTCCTTCTATTTGGCAATGCAGAGGTTTTTCGCGGTCTGCTGTTCAACGTAGCCCCGTTGGCCCATGCATTGTTCTTTCCGTTCATCGCGGCTTGCATTGTGCCGCGCTTTGTCAGTTCGGGCTTTGTCGAGGAACCGTGGGGGTTGTCGGAGGCTCGGGGAGGGAAGCGTGTGTGCGCTATCGTTGCGCGAGTGGTGCTATCTTCTTTTGCCCTTTTGGGCGCGTTTGTCCTGTCGAGTGTCGTTTTGTACTGTCTTAACTGCGCAATCGTTTCGGATGCTCAGCAGTATTTCAACCTGCATGTATTTTGCTATCGACTTCTTCTGGCGAGTGCCGTCTGTCTTGCATATGTGGTCTCTTGCGTGATCGCTGTTTCCTATTTTGGGGCCGGCTTCGGTCCGATTGGCATGCTGCTGCTTGTCAA